>DASYMT010000052.1:0-2655 GCA_036008925.1 Acidimicrobiales bacterium
CCTGGATGGCGAAGGCCACCGTCCAGAACGCGCGGGCCCGGCCGGTGAAGCCTGGCAGCAGCAGGCCGAGGGCAACGAGCATGAAGATGGCGAAGCCGTAGTGCAGCCACTCCGACTTGATGAGCCATGGCCACTGGGCGCCGAGCAGGCCGCGGGCCTCGGGCTTTTTGTAGTCCATGACCCAGATCTGCACGGCCTGGGACACGTGCTCCACCCAATGGAGTACGACGATGGCCCCGAAGGCCTGCAACGCCCGTTCGTGCCACCGGCTGTTGAGGGCTCCGAACGCCCTCGGCCTGCCCAACGCCATCGCCTGTGCAGCCATGATCCGCCTCCCCCGTGAGCGTGCTTGTCAGGGTCAGTATGCAATGTTTTCGGCTGCCCGTGTCGGCTGGATGGGGCGGGCGTTATGGTGACGTCGATATGAAGGTCCGCGACGTGATGAACCAGTCGCCGCCGTCGATCACCGAGGGCGCCACCATGGCCGAGGCGGCTGAGCTGCTGGGTCGCACGCATGCAAACGACCTTGCCGTGCTCGACCACGCCGGCAACTTCGTCGGCATCCTGGCCGAGGGCGACCTGCTGCGCCACGCCCTGCCCAAGTTCGAGCACGTGGTCGCGACGGCCGGGTCGGTGGCCGAGGCGTTCGAGATGTTCCTCGCCTCGGGCCGGGACCTGGCAGGCCAGCCCGTCGACCGGGCCGTCATCCGCACGCCGATCCTGCTGCGGCCCGACGACGAGCTGCTCCAGGCCGCGGCGGTGATGATCTCCAAGCAGATCCGCACGCTGGTGGTGGTGGAGGACGGGCGGCTGATGGGGACGGTGAGCCGGGCCGACGTGGCCCTCGGCGTCTTCGGCCGCTCGACGTAGCCGTTCTGGCCCGCCGCTCTGGAGGACAGCCAGCTCCGTCCTCCGGACGGCCTCAGCGGACGGCGGTGAGGCGGGCGGGGACGGACTTGTGCCAGGGCGTGCCCGCGAAGGCGTCGCGGTCGGCGCCCGCCGTGAGGTCGTTGGGGGCCACGCCCGACACCACCGAGGCCCCCGACTCGTCGGGGTGGTCGAGCCCCATCCCGTTGGGCAGCGACACGTGCCCGGACTGCATGCGGTCGTTCACCTCGGCCACCGCCACCACGCTGCCCGTGCGCGTGGTGACCCGCACCTGGTCCCCGTCGGCCAGCCCCAGCCGAGCAGCGTCGACAGGGCACAGCCGCAGCGCGCCCGCCGCGTCCTTCTTCCGCCAGGCGGGGTCGCGGATGATCGTGTTGGCCGTGAACGACCGGCGCTCCCCGGCCGACAGGACGAACGGCCAGTCCGGGTCGTCCAGCCAGTCGGGCCGCTCGTCCAACGACGCCAGCTCGGCCGCCAGCTCGGGCACGTGCAACTGCACCCGCCCGTCGGGCGTGCGGGCCCGGCGCCACGACTCGTCGTACTCGTCGTCGGTGATCACCACGCCGGACGGCGACGACAAGATGGCGTCGAACAGCCGCTCCCCCGCCTCCAGGCCTTCGCCATAGCCCGCCCGCAGGACGCCGGCCGGGTTGCTCATCACACACCGGTGGGCCGCGCCCCACAGCACGGCGGCCGAAGCGGCGCCGTCCGGCAGCGTGGGCCCCAAGGCCCGGTACAGCACGACGGGCGCCAGCATGGCCAACTCGGGCCTGCCCGCCATGGCCGCCAGGAACGCGGACGCGAACTCGGCCCGCCCGGCCGACGCCGCGGCCCGCAGCGGCGCCACATCGGCGTCCGACAACGCTCCCAGCGCCTCCACCAGCCGGGCGTGGATCTCGGGCTCGGGCAGCGGGCTCTCGGGCCCGTCGGGCGCGGGCAGCACGGGCCTGCGCAGGTGGAACACGTTGCGGGGGAAGTCGAAGTTGAAGAACGTGGCCTCGTACTTCTCGTACTGCGTGGGCGACGGCAGCACGTAGTCGGCCAGCCGGGCCGTCTCGGTCATGGCCACGTCGATGACCACAAGCAGCTCCAAAGCGCCCAGCGCCTCCCGCATGCGCGGCGTGTCGGCCAATGACCGGGCCGGGTTGGCGCTCTCCACCAGCATGGCCCGGTAACGAGCGGGGTGGTCGGTCAGGATCTCCTCGGCCACCACGTTGCACGGCACCAGCCCGCTGATGATGCGGGCGCCCACGACCGGCGAGAACTCCTTGGTCTCGCCCAGCTCCTGCTTGGCCAGCGACACCAGCGACGACGGCGAGTACTGCCCGCCCACGTTGGCGAAGTTGCCGGTCAGCAGCCACACCAGCTTCTCCAGATAGCTGACCAGCGTGGAGTGGCGGTTCATCTGCACGCCCAGGTCCTCGAACACGCCCACGCTGGCCGCCCCGCCGATGCGCCGGGCCGCGGTCCGCACCACCGCCTCGTCCACCCCGGCCACGCCGCAGTAGTCGGCGATGGGAACGCCCTTCAGCAGCGCCATCACCTCGTCGACCCCGCCGGCATGGTCGGCCAGCCAGGCCCGGTCGGTCAGCCCCTCCTCCACCAGCACGGCGGCCAGCGCGGCGAGCACCCACGCGTCGGTGCCGGGTCGGGGCTGGATGTGGAGGTCGGCGATGTCGGCCGTCTCCGAGCGCCGGGGGTCGATGACGATGAGCGACCGGGCCGGGTCGTTGGCGATCTCCTTCAGCGTGGTGCGGGCGTGGGGGA
>DASYMT010000053.1:0-4181 GCA_036008925.1 Acidimicrobiales bacterium
GCGTGAGCAATCGTCCCCTGCGAACGGACCGCCAGGTTGGAAGACGAAGAAGCTGCTGCGAAGGCTGCCGTCGCGCAACTCTGGGCCGACTACAAGGCCTCGGGGTCGAGAGAGGCGCGGGACCGCCTCATCGTGCACTACTCCCCGCTGGTCAAGTACGTGGCCGGGCGCGTGTCCGTGGGCCTTCCGCAGAACATCGAACAGGCCGACCTGGTCAGCTACGGGATCTTCGGCCTCATCGACGCCATCGACAAGTTCGACCCCGAGCGGGCCATCAAGTTCGAGACCTACGCCATCGCCCGCATCAAGGGCGCCATCATCGACGAGCTGCGCTCCATCGACTGGGTCCCCCGCAGCGTCCGGGCCAAGGCCCGCACCGTCGAGAAGGCCTATGCAAAGCTCGAGGCCAAGCTCCTGCGCACCCCCACCGACGCCGAGGTGGCCGAGGAGATGGGCGTCACCGAGAAGGACCTCCACAACATCTTCAACCAGATCTCCTTCGTGGGCCTGATCGCCCTCGACGAGATGCTCTCGGCGGGCGAGCGGGGCGAGTCCACCACCCTGGGCGACACCATCCCCGACAAGGGCGAGGGCCCGGTGGCCGCCTTCGAGGTCGAGGAGATGAAACAGATCCTCGCCAACGCCATCAACCGCCTAGGCGAGCGGGAGAAGATCGTCCTCACCCTCTACTACTACGAGGGCCTGACCCTGGCCGAGATCGGCGAGGTCCTCGGCGTGACCGAGAGCCGGGTCTGCCAGATCCACACCAAGTCGGTGCTCCAACTGCGCTCCCGGATGGCCGAGCCCGAGCGCGAGCCCGCCTAGCCCGCCGCCGGAAAACCGCTCGCCCCCGGCCCGCCCGGGCCCTAGCGTCGCCCCTGCACTTCCTCCTGCGTCGTCCCGCGTCCTCAGGAGGATCCCATGCGCCGAGCCCTCTCGCTTGTCGCGCTCGCACTGCTCTGGCCGACGCTGCCGGCCCCCGCCGCAGCCGCTTCCCAGCCGTCCCGGCCAGCCGCATCCCAACCAGCCGCATCCCAACCAGCCGCGTACCAGCCCCCGGTCGACGCCCCCGTGGGCGACGGCTTCCGAGCGCCCGAGACGCCCTACGGCCCCGGCAACCGGGGCATCGACTACGCCACCGCCCCCGGCACAGCGGTCCACGCCGCGGCCGACGGGACGGTCGCCTTCGCGGGGCCGGTGGGCGGGGCCCTGCACGTCGTGGTCCTGCACCCCGACGGCCTGCGCACCACCTACGCGTTCCTGGCCGACACCGCCGTGCGCCGGGGCGACCCCGTCCACCAGGGCCAGACCGTCGGCACCACCGGCATCCAGCCCCTGCACTTCGGGGCCCGCCGAGGCGACGCCTACATCGACCCCGCCGCCCTCTTCGGCCTCAGCGCCCCCGGCCCGCTCGCCCGCCTCCTGCCCGACGACGGCCGGGGCCTGCCCCCCGAGGCCGAGGAGCGGGGCGCGGTCGAGGCCCTCCTGCACTCGCTCAGACGGGGCGGGGCCGTCAGCGCCCGCGCATTGCGCTGGGCCGCCGACCAGGCCGCCGACCTGCCCGAGACCGCCCTCGACCCCGACCTGGTGCGCTTCGCCGCCCTGGTCGGCTCGGCCGGGTTCACGCCCGCCACCTCGCGCGTGTGGGCCGGGGCGGCCGTCGCGTCGTGGGCCCTCGGCCACGGCGGCTGCACGCCCCGGGGGGACCCGACGCCAGGCCCGCTCCGTGAGCGCCGCCTGGCCGTGCTGGTCGGGGGGCTGGGCTCGGCCGCAGGCCACGCCGCCATCCTCGACCTGCCCACCACGGACCTGGGCTACGCGCCCGCCGACACCGTCCAGTTCTCCTACCGGGGCGGCACCACCCGGGACACCTCGTACGGCCCGGCCGACACCCAGACCGACCTGTTCCACGCCGGCGCCCGCCTGCGCGCCCTGCTGGCCCGCCTGGCCGCCGAGCACCCGGGCGTCCCCATCGACGTGTTCGCCCACTCCCAAGGGGGCCTGGTGGCCAGGGCCGCCCTGACCGCCGGGGCGCCGGTGCCCCAGGTCGCCCACCTGGTCACCTTGGCCACGCCGCACCAGGGCGTCGACCTGGCATCGATGGCCGACGACGCCAGGCGGCGGGTGCCAGGCAGCAACTGGCCCGGCATCAACTGGCCCGACGCCGCGGGCCTCGACCCGGGCCGGCCCACCCCCGCCGACCTGCGCTCGTCCTCGCCCGCGTCGGTCCGGCTGACCGGGCGGCGGCCCACCAGCCCGGTGCGCACGACATCGATCGCGGCCAGGGGCGACCTGGTCGTCCCCGCCCACCGCACCTGGCTGCCGGGGGCGGCCAACACGGTGGTCCCGGCCCCGGGCCTCAACGCCCATGCCCGCCTGCCCGGGTCCCGGGCCGCTCGCCGGGAAGCGGCCCTGGCCGTCAACGACCGCCCGCCCACCTGCGAGTCGGCCGTCGACGCCCTGCTCGACGCGGCGGCGGCCACCGTCATCGAGACGGGGGAGGGCGCGGCCGCGGGCGTGGTGAACGGGGGCAGGCCCCTGGTCCCCTAACCTCGTCCGAATGCAGTTGCGGCGCCGGCTGGGGAGCCCGGCCCTCCTCCTTCGCCTCCTCTTCGTCATCGCCTGCCTGGCCGCGGGCGTCGCCGCGCCCGCCCACGCCGCGCCCGCGAAGGACGCCGCCGCGGCCAAGGCCAAAAAGGCCAAGGGTCCGCCCGCCCCCAAGCCGGGCTGGGCCGTCGGGCGCGTCCGCTTCGAGCCGCTGGCCCCGTCCGCCCCCATCGAGGTGACAGGCGTGGGCGCCTACCGAGGCGCCATCGAGGTCGCGCCGGCGCCCGCCCCCGCCGCCCCCAACCGCGTGGCCGTGGTCAACGACGTTGGCCTGGAGGACTACGTCAAGGGCATCGCCGAGGTCCCGTCCACCTGGCCCGCCGAGGCCCTCAAGGCCCAGGCCATCGCGGCCCGCACCTACGCCCTCTACGAGGCGGGGCTCGACGGGGCCACCGCGGCCCGCCAGGTGGGCGCCCAGCTCTGCGCCACCGAGGCCTGCCAGGTCTACGCGGGCGTGGCCAAGGAGCAGGACCCCGACGGTGGGGCGGACTGGGCCGCGGCGGTCGAGCAGACCACGGGCCAGGTCGTGCTGTTCAAGGGCGCGCCCATCAACGCCAAGTACTCCTCCTCCAACGGCGGCCGCAGCGCGGCGGGCGGCCAGCCCTACCTGCGGGCCGCCGACGACCCTGACGACCGCTTCAGCCCACTCCACCGCTGGCAGTCGACCCTGGCCCTCACCGACGTGGCCGCCGCCCTCGGCCTGCCCGGGACCATCGTCGGCGTCGGTCGCCAGCAGGAGTACGTCGACGTCGACTGGCAGGGGGCCGACAACGCCATCGGCCGCCTCCAGATCGCGGCCCCGGACTTCCGGGCCCGGCTCAACGGGCTGCCTCCGCCCCCCGGCCTGCCCCGGGCTGTGCCCTCCACCCGCTTCACGCCCACGGCCGACCCGGCCGGCAACCGGCTCACCCTCGACGGCGCGGGCTGGGGCCACTTCCTGGGCATGAGCCAGTGGGGCGCCTACGGCAAGGCCTTGCGGGGCATGAAGGCCCCCGACATCCTGGCCGCCTACTACGCAGGCCTGCGCCCGACCCCGGCCCCGCTGCCGCCGAACATCAAGGTGGCCGTCGACCTGGGCAGGCCCGACGCCGAGGTGGCGGCCCGGGCGGGGCGCTTCCGCATCCTCGACGAGCAGGGCCGCGCCATCGCGGTGGCCGCCACCGGGGCCTGGCGGGTCGTCCCCGAGGGGCCGAACAGGCTCAGGGTCCTGCCTCCGCCCGGCCAGGACCAGTTCCCGGCCGTGCACCCCTTGGCCGTCGACCCTGCCGCGCCGCGCACCCGGGGGGCCGGCAACGTCCGCTTCCGCCTCACCGCCCCGGCCGTGGTCCAGGTCTCGGTGACCGACGAGACCGGCGCGCCCGCGGGGGTCACCACCGCCACCCTGCTGGAGCCGGGCGACATCACCCAGGCCCTGCCCGCCCTGTCCCGGCCGGGCCGCTACACGGTCACCATCTCGGCCGACGCGGGCGGCGGGCGCACGGCCACGGCCACCGCGCCCGAGCCCGTCGAGGTCCAGCCCCTCGGCACCCCCACCATCCAGGCCGTGGCCGTGGCCGGGGTCACGGCCGGCACCA
>DASYMT010000054.1:0-2393 GCA_036008925.1 Acidimicrobiales bacterium
TCGGGTGGGCGGGGGACCGGTTCTGCCGGATGCGTCGGGTGACCACCGACCCCAACCTGGCCGCGGCGTACACCTACGCCTTGCACCGTCAGTTCGCAGCAGGCAACGCCCCGGGCAATGCAGACGTGTGCCCGCCGGGCACGCCGGTGGCGCCGCCTGGCACCGTCGCCAGTCCCGACCAGGTGGCGCGGGACTTCTGGGACGTGCGCCTCCTTCCCCGTCCGACCCTGAGGATGGCCCCCGACTACGCGGTGACCGGCAAGCGGGCCTACCTGCAGATCGACAGCGACCGGTCACGTCACTTCGACGTGCCGAACCCGCTGGGCCCGCCCATCAGCATCGAGGCGATCTCGCGGTACGTCGTCGACTGGGGCGACGGCACGGTCGAGACGACGACGTCAGCGGGCGGGCCGTGGCCGGACGGCGACCTGACCCACGTCTACACGACCTCGGCCCCGGCCCGGACCATCAGGGTGGCCCAGCAGTGGTCGGCCACCTGGGCGGCGGGCGGCCAGCAGGGCGTGCTCGACAACCTGCTCACCAGCGGCACGCTGACCTTCCGGGTCACCCAGGTCCAGGCGGTGCGGGGCTAGCGGGCAGACCCGCTAGAAACACGGGGTGCCCGACAACTGGCCGAGCGAGCAGTGGCCCGCCGACGAGGCGGTCAACCGGTGGTGGCAGGAGGGCTTCACCGAAGGGGCCGACGCCGAGTATGAGGAGCAGATCCTCCCGCTGGCCCGCCTGCACTTGGAGGGCGCCCGCCGCATCCTCGACGTGGGCACGGGCGAAGGCCAGTTGGCCCGGCTGGCCGCCCAGGCCGCGCCGGACGGCGCGGCGATGGAGCGGGTCACCGGCGTCGACCCCACTGCGGCCCAACTCGCGGCAGCCCAGTCTCGCGGCGGCGGCCCGAACTACGCCCGCGCTGAAGCGGCCCGCCTCCCGTTTCCAGGGGCGCGCTTCGATGCCGTCGTCGCCTGTCTGGTGTTCGAGCACATCGACGACGTCGACTCGGCCATCGCTGAGGTGGCGCGCGTCCTCGAACCGGGCGGGCGCTTCCTGTTCTTCTTGAACCACCCGCTGTTGCAGGCCCCGGGCAGCGGGTGGGTCGACGACCAGATCCTGGATGAGCAGTACTGGCGGATCGGGCCGTACCTGATCGAGGACAAGACGATGGAGGAGGTCGACAAGGGCGTCGTCCTGCCGTTCATCCACCGACCGCTCTCGCGCTATGTGAACGCCTTGGCGGCCAACGGCCTGGTGGTCACCCGCATGGAGGAGCCCGCTCCGCCGCCCGGGTTCTTGGACCGGGCCTCCGAGTACGCCGAGGCCGCTGCCTTCCCTCGCCTGTTGTTCCTGCGCAGCGAACGCCTCGGCTGAGCAGCTCGGCCCGGACCTCCTCGACCACGTCGTCGGCCCGGCGCCACACGTCGTCGGCGGTGAAGACGAGGACCGTCCAGCCCAGGTGGGCCAGGTGCCGCCGCCGCCGGTGGTCGGCCTCCGTCTCCCGCCAGCCCTGGTGGTGCTCGCGGCCGTCGAGCTCCAGGGCCAGCAGCACGCCGGGATAGGCAAAGTCGGGCCGGTACCGGCCGTTGAGCACCTCGACCTCGGGTGCCGGCGGCGGCAGCCCGGCCCGAGCCAGGACCCGGGCGAAGACGTTCTGGAGGACGCTGGGGGAGCGGGTCGACACGATCCTCAGCTCGTCGACCAGGGCTCGGAGGGCGGACAGGCCGGGGCGGCGCACGCCCTGCCAGCGGTCGAGCTCGGCCCGGAGGGCGGCTGGGGTGAAGAGGCGAGCGGCCATGCCCCGGTCGATGGCGATGACGAGCTCGCCCTCGCTCCCGTAGACGGCCAGGTCGAGCATGGTGCGAAGCGGGTTGGTGACCGGGATGCCGTGCCGGATGGACGGGACCGCGGGGAGCTTGACCCGGTGGACGGTGACGCCGTGGGGCTGGGGGCTGCGGCCGTCGAACGTGCTGACCGTGGGATACGCCTCGTCGGCCAGGCCCCACAGCCAGGCGGCCGACCGATGAGAGGCGAGCGCCCCCGGGCCGCACGCCAGGACGGCGGCGAGGAGGCGGCCGTGGTCGGTGAGCGGCGCGGCAGCGGGCCGGTACACCTGGCGGTGGACGCCGAGCCACCGGCCGCTGTGGAGGCGGGACTTGATGAGGTCGGGAGTGCCGCCGCCCGCAAGGATCTGGGCCCGGGAGGCGACGTCGTGCTGGCGGCGGAAGAGCACTTCGAGCCTGCGGTCGCGAAGGAGGCGGGGTGAAGGGCGTAAGACGCCCTTGGGGCCACAACGGTCGCGCGAGTCGGGCGGGGGACCGGGCGAGGCCGGCGTGGGGGAAGGGGGCCGGGGTGTGGGAGAAGGCGGCGGGGGCGGGGGCGGGTCGGGC
>DASYMT010000055.1:0-11256 GCA_036008925.1 Acidimicrobiales bacterium
ACGATCTGGACACCTGGCGGGGAGCAGCCGGTGGGCGGAGGTGAGGATCGGGAGCCCTCGGCCGAGGAGCTCGAGGCCCAGATGGAGGAGCTGCGCCGGGAGTTGGCCGACACGCCCGCCTCCGCCGTTGTCGCCAACCACTGCTTCGGGCTGTTCCAACTGGCCGCGCTCCACCTGTCGCTCCAGCCACCCAGGCTCGACCAGGCCCAGCTCGCCATCGACGCGCTGGGCGCGCTCATCGAGGGGCTGGCCGGGCGGCTGGGGGCCGAGGAGCAGCAGTTGAAGGACGGGCTGTCCCAGTTGCGGCTGGCCTTCGTGCAGATCAAAGCCACCGTCGAACAGCCGGGTGGCTGACGAGGGCGAGCTGCTCGTCGTCTACGGCCGCCAGCCCGTGCTGGAGGCGCTGGCCGACCCGCGGGTGGCCGTCGAGGAGGTGCTGGTGTCCCGGCGGGGCGTCGGCTCTGTTGCCGTGGACGCAGTCGTGGCCGCCGCGGCAGAGCGGGGCGTGGCCCTGCGCCGGGTGGCGCCCGAGAAGGTGACCCGGGTCTCCGGCAACGGGCGCCACGACCAGGGCGTGGTGGCGCTGGTCCGGGCGACCGGGGTGGTGGCGCTCGACTCGGCTGGCCGCATGCTCGACGGGCCGGTGCTCGTGCTCGACGGGGTGACCAACCCGGCCAACGTCGGCATGATCATCCGCACCGCGGCCGCCTTCGGCGTCGGCGTCGTCCTCCCCCGGGCCGGGTCGCCCGACGTGGGTCCGCTGGTGATCAAGGCGTCGGCCGGGGTTGCGCTGTTCGCACCGCTGCGTCAGGCCGACACCGCTGTCGCCGCCGTGCGGCTACTGCGGGCGGCCGGGTTCCGCGTGCTGGGGCTGGCCGCGGACGGGGCGGGCTCGCTGTGGTCGGCGGCGGCGCTGGACGGGCCGGGGCAGAAGCTGGCGTTCGTGCTGGGCAACGAGACGTCCGGCCTGTCCGACGCGGTGGCGGCCGAGGTCGACGGCACGGTGGCCATCCCGCTGGGCGGCGGGGTCGAGTCGCTCAACGTGGCCGTGGCCGCCGGCGTGGTGTGCGCAGAGCTGGCCCGCCGCGGCCCGTACACCTGAAACGCTGATATGGAATCCGGCCAGAAATGGCCGGATTCCGATCTGAGGTTTCTATGGGGCGGGGGTGAGGTGGGTGGCTTGGTAGCGGCCGAGGGGGCCGGGGGCGATGTCGAAGGCGACGGCCGCGTCGACGCCGATGGTGCGGGTGCCGTCGGCGATCTGCACGCAGTGGAACGGGTAGCGCCGGCCGTCGTCGGCCTCCACCTCGCCCAGGCCCACGGCCTCGTCGAACTGCACCACCCGGCCGGTCGGCATCAAAAGGCCCTCAGTGGACGATCTTGGAGAGGGGCAGCTCGATGATGTCGGTGGCGCCCGCGTCCTTCAGGGCCGGGATCAGCTTGTTGATCTCCGACTTCTGCACGACGGTCTCCACCGCGTACCCGCCCGAGCCGAACAGCTTGGACACGGTGGGCGACTTCATGGCGGGCAGCAGCTCGATGACCGCGTCGAGGTCGGCCTCGGCCACGTTGAGCTTGACCAACACCTTGCCCCGCGCCTCCAGCGTCCCCTGCAACAAGGTGAGGAGCTGGCCCATGGCGTGGCGCTTGTCGGGCTCGTCATAGGCGGCCGGGTTGGCGATCAACTCGGTGAACGAGACGAGCACCGTGTCGACGATGCGCAGGCCGTTGTTGCGCAGGGCCCGTCCTGTCTCGGTGATCTCGACCACCGCATCGGCCACCCCGAGTGCGACCTTGGCCTCGGTGGCCCCGTGCGAGAGGGTGATCTCGGCATCGCGCACGCCGTTCTTCTCCAGGTACCGGCGGGTCAGCTCGCGGTACTCGGTGTTGATGCGCACGCCGTCGGGCAGGTCGCCCACCGCCTGCACGGGAGAGCCCTCCGACACGGCCAGCACCACCCGGATGGGCTGGGCCGTGGCCTTCGAGTACTGCAACTCGCCCAAGGACACGACCTCGCTGGCCGTCTCCTCGATCCAGTCCCGCCCGGTGATGCCGATGTCGAACAGCCCCGACGCCACATAGCGGGGGATCTCCTGGGGCCGCAGCACGGCCACCTCGGCGATGCGGTGGTCGGCGATCGACGCCTGGTACTCGACCGAGGACGACCGGCGCACAGGCAGGTCGGCCGCCTCGAACAGCTCCAGCGTGGCCCGCTCCAGCGAGCCCTTGGGCAGCACCAGTTTCAGCATCAAAGACCCCTCAGGAGGGCGGCCATCTCCAAGGCCACCTCAGCCGACTCGAAGCCCTTCTCGATCCGCTCCTCGGCCTGCTCGACGGTGTTGACCGTCAGCACGCCGAACACCACGGGCACACCGGTGTCGAGCTGCACCCGCTGGAGGCCGGACGCGCACTCCCCCGCCACATAGTCGAAGTGCGGCGTGTCGCCCCGGATGACGGCGCCGAGGCACACCACCGCGTCGTGGCCCGCGGCCAGGCGCTGTGCGGCCAACGGGATCTCGAACGCGCCGGGCACCCACACCACGGTGGGCTCGGGCGCGCCGTACTTCTCCAAGGCGGCCAGCGTTCCGTCGAGTAGCCGGGACGTGACGAAGTCGTTGAAGCGGCCGCACACCACGCCCACCCGCACGCCCTGCCCGTGCAACTCGGGGCGCTCGCCCCGGCTCTTAGAGGAGGCCATCCAGCCCGTCCGGCCCGTCCAGCCCGTCCAGCAGATGGCCCATGCGCTCGCGCTTGGTGCGCAGGTAGTCGATGTTCTCCGGATTGGGCACCGACTCCAGCGGGACCCGCTCCACGATGTCGAGCCCGAAGCCCTCAAGCCCGCCGTACTTGGCCGGGTTGTTGGTGAGCAGGCGCATGGTGGTGACGCCCAGGTCCACGAGGATCTGGGCGCCGATGCCGTACTCGCGCGAGTCGACGGGCAGGCCCAGCTCCAAGTTGGCGTCGACGGTGTCGTGCCCCTGCTCCTGGAGGTTGTAGGCCCGCAGCTTGTGGGCGATGCCGATGCCCCGGCCCTCGTGGCCCCGCAGGTACACGACCGCGCCCATGCCCTCGTCGGCGATGCGCTTCACCGCCGCGTCGAGCTGGGGGCCGCAGTCGCAGCGCAGCGACCCGAACACGTCGCCGGTGAGGCACTCGCTGTGCACCCGCACAAGCACGTTGTCCTCGCCCTGCACCGCGCCCTTCACGAAGGCCAGGTGCTGCTCGCCGTCGAGCACCGACTCGTACGCGTAACAGGTGAAGTCCCCGTACTGCGTGGGGATGCGGGCCTCGGCAATGCGCTTGACCAGCTTGTCGTTCTGGCGCCGGTAGCGGATGAGGTCGGCAATGGAGATGAGGAGCAGGTCGTGCTCCTCGGCGAACGCCTCCAGCTCGGGCAGGCGGGCCATGTCAGTCTTCTTGTGGTCGACCACCTCGCACAACACGCCCGCCGGGTACAGCCCGGCCATGCGGGCCAGGTCGACGGCCGCCTCGGTGTGCCCGGCCCGCTTGAGGACGCCGCCGTGCGCGTACCGGAGCGGGAAGATGTGGCCGGGCCGGGCCAGGTCGTCGGGCCGGGTGGCCGGGTCGATGAGGGCCTGGATGGTGGCGGCCCGGTCAAAGGCGGAGATGCCGGTCGACGTGCCGTGCCGGTAGTCCACGCTCACCGTGAACGCGGTGCGGTGGGACTCGGTGTTGGTGGTGACCATCAGCGGCAGGTCGAGCTCGTCCAGCCGCTCCGGGGTCATCGGCGTGCAGATGAGGCCGGACGTGTGCTGGAGGAAGAAGGCGATCTTCTCCGGGGTGGCCGACTCGGCCGCCATGATGAGGTCGCCCTCGTTCTCGCGGTCCTCGTCGTCGACCACCACCACGATCTCCCCGCGGGCGATGGCGGCCACGGCCTTCTCGATGGGTGCGAACGGCATTGTCTTCTCAGTCCCTTCCGAGGAGGCGTTCGACGTACTTGGCCAGCACGTCCACCTCGAGGTTCACGCGGTCCCCCGGCTGCTTCAGGCCGAGGGTTGTGACATCCGCCGTGTGCGGGATGACCGCCACGGTGAAGCCGTCGTCCAGCGCCTCGACCACCGTGAGGCTACAGCCGTCGACCGTGATCGACCCCTTCGCCACGATGTAGCGGGTCAACTCCGGCGGCATGGTGACGCGCAGGTCGGGGGCGGGGGCGGTGATGGTGCCCACCGCGTCGACGTGGCCCTGGACGATGTGGCCGCCCAGCCGGTCGGCCAGGCGCATGGGCCGCTCGAAGTTCACCCGGTCGCCGGGCTGGAGGCCGTCCAGGTTGGTGCGGCTCAGCGTCTCGTCCACCGCCGTGGCCTCCCACCACCCCGGGCCGATGTCCGTGACCGTAAGGCAGCACCCGTTGACGGCGATGGAGTCGCCCACCTTGGCGTCCTCAGTGACGGTCCGGGCGCCGAAGCGGAAGGCGCCGCCCTCGCGCCCGACCACCACGCCCAGCTCCTCGACTATGCCTGTGAACACAGCTCCACCTTCAGGTCGGGGCCCAGCCGCTCCACGCTGGCGATGCGGCCGCGCCAGACGTCGTCCATGGTCTGGGCGCCGGGGCCCTTGAACAGCGGGTGGGCGTCGTCGCCGCCGAACAGCGCGGGCGCCAGGTACAAGACGTAGCGGTCGACCAGCCGGGCCTGGTGGAAGGCGTGGGCCACCGTGGCGCCCCCCTCGACCAGCAGTTGGAGGACGCCACGCGCGCCGAGGTCGTCGAGCACAGTGTCCAGATCGCCTTCCAGGTGGACGGCGGGCTCGACCTTGGCCGTGGGCTGTGTGCCGCGGCCGAGCACGACCCGCAGCGGGTCCCGGCCCTCGACGTGGCGCACGGTGAGGCTGGGGTCGTCTTGTCGGACAGTGCCCGCGCCCACCAGCACCGCGTCCGACTCGGCCCGGAGGCGGTGGGCGTCGGTGCGGGCGGGCTCGCTGGTGATCCACCGGCTGGCGCCGTCGGGCGCGGCGGTGCGGCCGTCGAGGGAGGCGGCCAGCTTGAGCACCACCCACGGCCGGCCCGTGCGGCGGTGCTTGAGGTAGGGGGCGAGCTGGGCCTGGACCTCGTCGGCGCCCACGCCCACGGCGACGTCGATGCCCGCCTCCCGCAGCCGGGCGACGCCCTGCCCCGCCACCAGGGGGTCGGGGTCCTCGATGCCGACCACCACCCGCCCGATGCCCGCGGCGATGACGGCGTCGGCGCACGGCGGCGTCCGCCCGTGGTGGGAGCAGGGCTCAAGGGTGGTGTAGAGGGTGGCCCCGCGGGCCCGCTCCCCCGCCTGTTGCAGGGCGACGACCTCGGCGTGGGGTCCGCCCGGGGGCCGGGTCGCCCCCTCGAAGCGCTCCCCCGAGGCGTCGATCACGCAGCCCACCCAGGGGTTGGGCGAGGTGGCGGCGCGCACGGACGCGGCCAGCTCGACCGCCCTCCGCATGCACGCCTCGTCGTCCATCCTCACGATTGTAAGGCGCGCCTAACAAAAAGAGCCATGTGACATGTGTTGTTGCGTTTTGCCCCGCTCCGCCATTGAGCCCCTGCAGCACACACACAACCAAGGGGAGCGAGACACCATGCGTCAAAGCAGAATCGCAGTGCTGAGTGCCGTCCTGGTGGCGGCCGGCATCTTCATGAGCGGCCCGGCCCGGGCCAATGTCGACGACGTCGAAGTGCCCGACGTGACCGGGAGCCTGCTCACCGTGGGCCCCGTGGCCGACCCGGACGGGGGCGGCGGCAGCTACCCGTCGCAGCGCTATTGCGGCAAGTGGCAGTGGAACGACGGGACCCAGGGCGGCAACCACTCGCAGTCCCAGATCCCGTGCATCGGCAGCAACAAGAAGGACCACATGGTGGGCACCGGCACCTACGACTACAACGGCTACAGCGACACCATCCAGGGCCGGGAGAACGACGACTTCATCGAGGGCGGCGATGCGGGCGACCGCCTCTTCGGCGACTACTCCAGCGGCGACCGCTCCACCGACGGGTCCGACATCATCTATGGCGGCAACGGCCGGGACTTCATCTTCGGCGGCCGGGGCACCGACTACCTCCACGGGGGCGGCGACTCGGACGACCTCTACGCCAACGACAACCAGAAGGACTACATCTTCTGCGCCGACGACTTGGCCCAGGCCGAGAGCGAGTACAAGTTCGCCCAGACCATGGACGCCGTCTGGTACGACGTCGGCCTCGACGTGCTCGACGAGAGCTGCAAGTACGCGGTGAAGCACAGCGCATGACCGCAGTCGTGGCCGCGGGCCGCGGCTAGTGCGGGTGCTCGCCCGCCAGAAGGGCGAGCGCGTGCGGCAGCACGTCGAGCACCGCCTCCAGGCACTCCACCGCTCCGGCGGTGGAGCCTGGGGTGTTCAGCACCAGGGCCTGTCCCACCACTCCCGCCGCAGCCCGGGACAGGCGGCCCAGCGGGTTGGCCAGGCGCATGGCCTCGGCCAGCCCCGGGGCTTCGCGCTCGACGACCTGCTTCGTGCCCTCGGGCGTGAGGTCCCGGGGGCCGAAGCCGGTCCCGCCGGTGGTGACGACCAGGCCTGCGAATCCCTGGGTCAGGGCGTGCAGGGCCTGGGCCACCGCCTCGATGCCGTCGGCCGTGACCGCCCGGTCGACCACCTCGAAGCCCGCTTGAGTGAGGCGCTCGACCAGGGCGTGGCCCGAGCGGTCCTCGCGGGTGCCCGCGACAACGCCGTCGGACACGGTGAGCACCTTGGCCCACGGCGTCGTCACAGGGCGGCGCGGATGCGGGCCGCGGCGGCGGCCGGGTCGTCGGAGCCGAAGATGGCGTTGCCCGCCACGAACACGGTGGCACCGGCCTTGGCCGCGATCGGGGCGGTGGCCGCGTCGATCCCCCCGTCGACCTGGATGGCCACGTCGAGGCCCCGGTTGTCGATCTCGGCCCGGGTGCGCTCCACCTTCGGCATCACGTCGGCCATGAACGACTGGCCGCCGAACCCGGGGAACACGGTCATGAGCAGGAGCAGGTCGATGCGGTCGAGCCAGCGGGCATAGGCCTCGTACGGCGTGTCCGGGTTGACGGCCAGCCCCACGTCGAGGCCGAGGCCGCGCATCTGGTCGATGAGGGCGGCCGTGTTGCCGATCTCCACGTGTACCGAGCACCCGTCGGCCCCGGCCTGGCGGAAGGCGGTCAGGTACTTGTCCGGGTTGGAGATCATCAGGTGGCAGTCGAGGTACATGTCGGTGTGCTTGCGCAGCGACTTCACCACCGGGGGCCCGATGGTGAGGTTGGGGACGAAGTGGCCGTCCATCACGTCGACGTGGAGGAGGTCGGCCTCGGGGGCCACCTTGTCGACCGCCGCGGCCAGCGCGGCGAAGTCGGCCGAGAGGATGGACGGTGCGATCTTGACGGCGGGGGCGGTCATGCGGGCCCGACCTTAACCCTGAGCACATACATGCCATCGGTGTCGGCGGTCTGGGGCAGGAGGCGTGCGCCGCGGCCGAAACGCTCCCACGGGCCCGCGGGCGGGGGCAGCGCCTTGAGGCCGGGGCGGGTGTCGGCCAGCCACTTGTCGATGCCCGCCGTCTCGGCCAGGGTCAGGGTGCACACGCTGTAGACGACGAGGCCGCCGGGCATGGCCAGGGTGAGCGCGGCGTCGAGCAGGTCCCGCTGGAGGGCGGCCAGGCGGGGGACGTCGTCGGGCTGGATGCGCCAGCGGGCGTCGGGCCTGCGGCGCAGGACGCCGAGGCCGGAGCACGGCGCGTCGAGCAGGACGCGGTCGAATGCCCGCGGCTTGTAGGGCGGCATGCGGCCGTCCGCCACCAGGAGGGCGACGTTGTCGGCCCGCAGCCGGCGGATGTTGGACTCGATGAGGCCGACACGCGTCCGGTTGACGTCGGAGGCGGCCACGAAGGCCCGGGGGTCGAGGCCGGTGGCCTTACCGCCGGGGGCCGCGCACAGGTCGGCGATGCGGTCGCCCGGCTGGGCGCCGACGGACTCGGCCACCAGTTGGGAGGCCTCGTCCTGCACGTAGCCGTCGGCCCGCTCGGTGACCGCGGGCGGCTCGTTCATGCGGCGCAGCGCGGCCTCGGCCGCGTCGGCGCCGAGCTCGGTGGTGAGGCGCTCGACGATCCAGTCCGGGTAGCTCAGCTCGGTGGCCGAGTCCGGCCATTTCGGGTCGTTGGCGATGGCCGCCACCTTGCGCAGCACGGCGTTGACGAAGCCCGCCGCCCGCTTGGGCGCGATGTCGACGGTGGCCCCCACGGCGGCGTGGGGCGGGGTGTGGAGGAAGGCGAGCTGATAAGCCCCGAGGCGGAGCACGGCCCGGGTCTCGACGTCGACGGGCCGGGTGATGAACTGGTCGATGAGCCAGTCGCAGGCCCGGCGCATGCGGGTGGTCCCGTAGACCAGCTCGGTGGTGAAGGCCCGGTCGCGTCCTTCGAGGTCGGTGTGGTCGAGCAGGCGGGGCAGGGCCAAATTGGCGTAGGCCCCGGCTTCGATCTCGACGAGCGCGTCCCGGGCGGTGGCCCGGGCGCTCTCGCTCAAGCCAGCTCGCCCGGCTGCGGGCGGGCCCCGTTGACCCAGGCGGTCGCGGCCATCGGGCCCTTGCCCTCGGGCTGGACCTCGGTGAGGACGAGGCCGTTCGACGTTGTGTAGCCCTGCGCCTCCTGGTCGGCCGTGGCCTTGAGGACCCGCAGGCGCTTGCCCCGGAAGGTGGTCCAGGCCCGGCCCAGACGGATCAGCCGGTGGACTTCGTCGGCGGGCCTGGACCAGTCGATCTCGAACTCGTGGGCCTCCAGCTTGGCCGCGTAGGTGGGCTCGCCCTCCTGCGGCTCGGGGTCGCCCAGGCCGGTCTGTAGGCGGTCGACCAGCAGGCGGGTGCCGATCTCGACCAGGCGGTGTCGGAGGTCGTCGGCCGTGTCCTCGGGGCCGATCGGGGTGGTGGCCCGGGTGTAGACGGGGCCGGTGTCGAGGCCCTCGTCCAGGGCCATGAGGCACACGCCGGTCTCTTTGTCGCCCGCCAAGAGGGCCCGCTCGACCGGGGCCGCCCCCCGCCACCGGGGCAGCAGGGAGAAGTGGACGTTGACCATGGGCAGGCGTTCGAGCACGTGGGGCTTGATGAGCTTGCCAAAGGCGACGACCACGCCGAGCTCGGCGTCGGTGTCGAGGACGGCGTCGACCTGGTGGGCCACCGGGATGCCGAGCTGCTCGGCCGCCTCCTTGACCGGGCTGGGCATGAGGGTGGAGCCCCGGCCCCGCTTCTTGTCCGGCTGGGTGACGGCGACCACGACCTCGTGGCCCTCGGCGACAAGGGCCTGCAAGGTGGGGACGGCCGCGTCGGGGGTGCCGAGGAAGGCGAGCCGCACGATGCCTGCTAGAGGGGGCGGACGTCGGCCTCGTCGAGCCGGGCCAGGTCGCGCGTGCGCAGGGTCCGCATGGCCTGCTTGCGCGTGTCCGGGTCGAGGCGCTCGAGGAGGAGGGTGCCGTCGAGGTGGTCGAGCTCGTGCTGGAAGACCCGGGCCTCGAACTCGTCGGCTTCGATGGAGACCTCGTTGCCGTGGAGGTCGAAGCCGGTGAGGTGGACCTCCTTGGGGCGGGTGATGGGCCAGTAGAGGCCGGGCACCGAGAGGCAGCCCTCCTCGTAGGTCCATTCGCCCCGGGCCTCGCTGAGGGTGGGGTTGACGATGACCCGCGGGCCTTGGCCGTCGCCCGCGTCGTACACGAACAGGCGCTTCTGGACGCCGACCTGGGGGGCGGCCAGGCCCGCGCCGGGGGCCGCGTACATGGTCTCGATCATGTCGTCGGCCAGCTTGGCCAGGCGTCCGTCCAACTCCGTGACCTCGGCCGCCCGCTGCTTGAGGACAGGGTCGCCGAAAAGACGGATGGTGTACGCCGACATGGCCGTTCAGGCTATCGGAGTTTCCCCGCCGTCCTGCCCGCCCGCGGCCTCCCGGCCTCGTCAGGCGCGGAGGGGGTCGACCTCGATGCGGAGGCGGCCGGGGGGGCGGGGGGTGCGGGCCAGGGCGTCGCAGAGGGTGCGGTGGTCCGGGGCGCGCACCAGCCAGCGCCCGTCGTCGGGCCCGAGCACCTCCAGGCCGGCCGCGGCGGACAGGGCGGCGGCGAAGGGCTCGGCCGACTCGCCGGAGAGCAGGGCGAGCGCGGCAAAGGGCGGCAGCGACAGGGCGGCCCGGCGCTCGGACTCCACCGCCGCCAGCCTGCCCGGGTCGGCGTGCAGCGCGGCGTCGAGCACCTCGTGCTGGGGCACGCGGGTCTGCACCAGGACGCGCCCGCTCCCCCGCCCGCCCACCACCCGGCTGGCCCGGGCCAACAGCGCCAGCGCCTGCTCCCCGGCCCGGAACCGCGGGGCCAGCAGCTCCTGGTCGATGTCGAGGAAGGCCACCACGTCGGCCGCGTCGAGCCGGTGCAGCAGCGCCTCGGTCCCGACCAGCACCCGGGCCTCGGGCCGCGAGTCGGACTCGGCCGTCACCTCCCCCACCGGCTCGCCTGCCAGCGCGGCCAGCTCCTCGGCCACCCGGGCCACGCCCAGCCGCAACAGTTTCAGCTTCTGCGACCCGCAAGCCTGGCACACCACCGGCCGTTCCAGCCCGCAGCGCAGGCACGTCAAGGCCGCGGCCGTCACCGACGACACCGGGCCGTTGCACCGCTCGCACCGGGCCACCTCGCCGCAGGCGGCGCAGGCCAGCAGCCGGGCCCGCCCCTTGCGGTTGAGGATGCACGCCACCCGCCCGCCGCCTCGCAGGGCGGCCACCAGCCGGGCCGAGAACAGCCCCGACCGCGGGTCCTCGCGGCGCCGGTCCACCACCTCCAACGCGGCCCACCCGGCCCGCTCCTCCGACCGCGAGGGCAGCACCACGGACCCCCACGCGGCCTGCTCCAGCGTGGGGCACGGCGTCACCAGCACGCACGGCACCCCGGCCCGCTTGGCCCGCTCGGCCGCAACCTGCCAGGCGTTCCAGGTGGGCGCCTGCTCCTGCTGGTACACCTCGTCGTGGGCGTCGAGCACCACCACGGCCGACAACGCGGGCACCGGCGCCCACGCCGCGGCGCGTGCGCCCACCACCACACAGCCGCCCGCCGCCGCCTGCGCCCAGTGGCGCGGCACCAGGGCGACGGGAATGCCCGCCCGCCGGAGCCGGGACGCCAGCATGGCCGCCCCGTCGACCGACGGGGCCAGCACCAGCGCGTCCCCGCCCGCCGCCGCGGCCAGCGCCACCTCGTACCCGTCGAAGGCCCGTAGGACGGTGCGCGGGCCGTTGGGCAGCGC
>DASYMT010000056.1:0-1530 GCA_036008925.1 Acidimicrobiales bacterium
GTGGTGCTGCTGTTCCTCTTCGCCGCAGGGGTCATCCTGCTGTGCGCCGAGCACTTCGCCGAGGCCCTGGTCGAGACGGGCAAGAACTTCAACATCTCCGAGTTCCTGCTCGTGCAGTGGCTGGCCCCGCTGGCGTCGGAGGCCCCCGAGCTGCTGGTGGCGGGCCTGTTCGCCTGGCGCCTGAACACGAGCGCGGGGCTCGGCACGCTGGTCTCGTCCAAGGTCAACCAGTGGACGCTTCTGGTCGGCACCCTCCCCATCGCCTTCGCCCTGGCCTCGGGGTCACTGCACGGGCTGCCGATCATCGCCCAGCAGCGTGAGGAGCTGCTGCTGACCGCGGCCCAGTCGGTCTTCGCCGTGGCCATCCTCATCAACCTGTCGATGTCGAACCGCGAGGCCGTCATGCTGTTCGCCCTCTTCTGGGCCCAGTTCCTCATCGGCGCGGTCGTGCCCGAGCGGCTGCACGGAATCGAGCGGCTGATGGTGTCGGCCACCTACCTTGTGCTCGGCGTGGTCATCCTGTTCAAGGACAGGGGGCCGGCTCGGCGGCTGCTGAAAGACGGATTCCGGACGCCCTACAGCCAACTGGACGGCCCATGACCTCAGGCTTCAACCGCGCGGCGGCGCTGACCCGACTGGCCGACGACGAGTTCGACGTGCTCGTCGTCGGCGGCGGCATCACGGGCGCAGGGGTGGCCCTCGACGCAGCCGCCCGCGGCCTGCGCACCGCGCTGGTTGAGGCCCGTGACTTCGCATCCGGCACGTCGTCCAAGTCCTCGAAGCTCGTGCACGGCGGGCTGCGCTACCTCCAGCAGCGGGAGTTCGCACTGGTCTACGAGAACCTGGCCGAGCGCCAGCGCCTGCTCGACAACGCGCCCCATCTGGTCCACGTCCTGCCCTTCCTCATCCCGCTGTTCGGCAAGGACGGTGCGGTCAACAAGACAGTGGCCAAGGCGTACTCCACCGCCCTCTGGCTCTACGACCTCACCGGCGGCCTGCGCATCGGCAAGCGGCACAGGCGGATCGGCGCCGACGAGGCCATGGCCCACATGCCCACGCTGCGGCGGGACCGGCTGGCCGCCAGCTTCCTCTACTACGACGCCCAGGCCGACGACGCCCGCCTGACGCTGACCATCCTGCGCACGGCCGTCGACCACGGCGCGGTGGCCGCCAACTACGCGCCGGTGGCCGCGCTGCTCAAGGGCGAGGACGGCCGGGTGCGCGGGGCCCGGCTGGCCGACGGGACCGAGGTGCGGGCCGGGGCCGTGGTGAACGCGGCAGGCGTGTGGTCCGACGACGTGGGGGCCCTGGACGAGGGCGCCCACCCGCACACCCTCCGGCCCGCCAAGGGCGTCCACGTCACCGTGCCCTGGGACAAGGTGCGCTGCGACATCGCCGCGGTGGTCCCCGTGCCCAAGGACCGGCGCTCGATCTTCGTGGTGCCGTGGGGCGACCGGGTCTATCTGGGCACCACCGACACCGACTACGAGGGCCCCCTCGACGACCCGCAGTGCACGGCCGAGGACGTGG
>DASYMT010000057.1:0-5053 GCA_036008925.1 Acidimicrobiales bacterium
AGGCCCAGCGGGTGAAGCTGGCCAGCGAGCTGTCGAAGCGCTCGACCGGCCACACCATCTACATCCTCGACGAGCCCACGACCGGGCTGCACTTCGAGGACATCCGCAAGCTGCTGAACGTGCTGTCCCGCCTGGTCGGCCAGGGCAACACCGTGCTCGTCATCGAGCACAACCTGGACGTGATCAAGACGGCGGACTGGATCATCGACCTCGGCCCCGAGGGCGGCGACGGGGGCGGCGCGGTGGTGGTGGAGGGCACGCCGGAGAAGGTGGCGAAGACCCCGGAGAGCCATACCGGGCGGTTTCTGGCCCCGTTGCTGGGCCTCGATAACTAGTCATTTTCGGGTCCACAAATAGCCCGATCGGGGCATAGACCGACTCCGGGCAAAGGCGCAGGATTCGGACATGACGATCGCACTGGGGATGATCTTCGGAGTCCTGCTTCTGGCAGCAGTTTGGATGGCTGCCAATGAGCCTGCCGAGGCAGTTGCCACCACCAACCAGGTCGACCCGGACCAGACGGATGACAGTGCCGCCTGGGACCTGATCGGTTGGCACAGCTTCGGATGAGGTGAGGTGCGGGAGCCGGCCAACTCCTCCTGGGCCGGCTCTCCCACCTCCCTCAACCCCGGCAGCGGCGGGGTCGGCCTTCCTCCTCCTTGGGCCGATCCCCCCGCCGCCGGCAGTTCGACCCCAGCAGCGACGGGGCCCGCCCATCCTCCCGGGCGGGCCTCCTCGCGTCCCCCCCCTTTTTCCCAGTCTGGAGGACGGGCCGCGTGCTTTCGGCGCGCTCTGTCCTCCAGAGTGGGATCAGGTGATGGCGAGCATCCGCTCCAGGGCGACCTTGGCCCACTCGGCGGTGTCGGCGTCGACCGTGATGCGGTTCACCACCCGGCCCTCGACCAGGTTCTCCAGCACCCACGCCAGATGGGGGGCGTCGATGCGGAACATGGTCGAGCACGGGCAGATCAGCGGGTCGAGGGACACCACCGTCTTGCCCGGGGTCTCCTTGTCCAGCCGCTGCACCAGGTGGATCTCGGTGCCGACGGCGATGACGGAGCCCTCGGGCGCCGCGGCCACGGCCTTGATGATGTAGTCGGTGGAGCCGACCTGGTCGGCCGCCTCGACCACGTCGTGGGCGCACTCGGGGTGGACGACCACGATGCCGTCGGGGTGCTCGGCCCGGAAGGCGTCGACGTGCTCGGGCCGGAAGCGCTGGTGCACCGAGCAATGGCCCTTCCAGAGCAGGAAGGCGGCGTCCTTGACGTCCCGCTCCTCCAGCCCGCCTAGGTCGAGCCGGGGGTTCCACACCCGCATGTCGGCCTCGGTGAAGCCGAGCTGGTGAGCGGTGTTGCGGCCCAGGTGCTGGTCGGGGAAGAACAGCACCTTGTCGCCCTGGCCCAGGGCCCACGTGAGAACGGCCCGGGCATTGGACGACGTGCAGACCGCGCCGCCGTGTCGGCCCACGAAGGCCTTCAGCGCGGCCGAGCTGTTCATGTAGGTGACGGGCACGACCCGCTCGATGTCGGTCACCGCGGCGATGGCGTCCCAGGCCTCCTCGACCGAGTCGAGGTCGGCCATGTCGGCCATGGAGCAGCCCGCGTTGAGGTCGGGGAGGACGACCTGCTGGCGGTCGCCGGTGAGGATGTCGGCCGACTCGGCCATGAAGTGCACCCCGCAGAACACGACGTACTCGGCGCCCTGGCTATCGGCCGCCATGCGGGACAAGCCGAACGAGTCGCCCCGCAGGTCGGCCCAGCGCATGACCTCGTCGCGCTGGTAGTGGTGGCCGAGGATGAGGAGGCGGTCGCCCAGGGCGGCGCGGGCGGCGGCGATCCACTCGGCCAGGTCGGCGGGCGCGGCAGTGGTGTATCGGTCGGGCAACGGGGTCTGGAGCCGAAGCATCGTTTGTGGTCCCCCTACGGGAGTGGCTCCGATTCACGGCCGGCGGGGACAGCCTGGTCGCCCGTCCGCGGGGTTGTCGGCCTCGGAGCTGGATATGTCGCCGGATACCAGGCCGGCGTGGTCACAGTCTACGCACGGTGGTGCTATTCCAGTGCTGTGACTCTCGTCCGCCCCGCGGCCGGCACCATCCCCGACGCACCCGGGTCCTACCAGTTCAAGGACCGGGACGGCCGCGTCGTCTATGTGGGCAAGGCCAAGTCGCTGCGGGCCCGGCTGTCCAACTACTTCGTCGACCCGCGGGGCCTGCCTCCGCGCACGGCGCAGATGGTGGCGTCGGCCGAGTCGGTGGAGTGGATCGAGGTGCGCAACGAGGTCGAGGCCCTCATGTTGGAGTACAGCCTCATCAAGCAGCACCGGCCCCGGTTCAACATCAGGCTGCGGGACGACAAGTCGTACCCCTTCCTGGCCATCACCCTCGACGACGAGTGGCCTCGGGCCATGGTCATGCGGGGGCAGAAGCGCAAGGGGGTGCGGTACTTCGGGCCGTACGGGCACGCCTACGCCATTCGGGAGACGCTCGACCTGCTGCTGCGGACGTTCCCGATCCGCACCTGCTCCGACAACAAGTTCCAGCGCCACGAGCGGCAGGGTCGACCGTGCCTGCTCTTCCACATCGAGAAGTGCTCGGGGCCGTGCGTGCGGGAGGTGCAGGCCGAGGAGTACTCGGCGCTGGTGGCCGAGCTGATCGGGTTCCTGGAGGGGGACACGGGGCCGGTGGTGCGGCGGCTGGAGACGTCGATGCGAGAGGCGGCGTCGCGCCAGGAGTACGAGCTGGCGGCCCGGCTTCGGGACCGGCTGGGGTCGGTGCGCAAGGCCATCGAGAAGCAGGCCATGGTCACCGAGCGGGCCGAGGACCTCGACGTGATCGGGCTGGCCGAGGACGAGCTCGAGGCGGCCGTGCAGGTCTTCTACGTCCGGCGGGGCCGGGTGGTAGGGCGCAAGGGGTTCGTGATCGACAAGGTCGAGGACCTGTCGCGGCCGGAGTTGGTGGCGCACATCCTGGAGCAGATGTATGCGGAGGCCACGCTCGACATCCCGCGTGAGGTGCTCGTGCCCGACGAGCCGGTCGACGCCGACTTCTACGAGGAGTGGCTGACCATGCTGCGCGGTTCCCGGGCGGGCGTGCGGGTGCCGGAGCGGGGGGACAGGCGGGCGTTGCAGGAGATGGTCACCCGCAACGCCACCGAGGAGTTCGTGCGGCACCGGCTGAAGCGGTCGGCCGACCACAACTCCCGGGCCCGGGCGCTCACCTCGCTGCAAGACGAGCTCGGTCTGCCCGAGGCGCCGCTGCGGATCGAGTGCTTCGACATGAGCCACATCCAGGGCACCGACTATGTGGGCTCGATGGTGGTGATGGAGGACGGGCTGCCCAAGAAGTCGGAGTACCGGCGGTTCAAGGTGAAGACGGTCGAGGGCAACGACGACTATGCGGCGATGGGGGAGGTCTTGCAGCGGCGCTTCACCGCGCTGTTGGCGGAGCGGGGCCGCGGTGTGCTCGGTGGTGTGGGCGACGGCTCGGGCGGCGGCTCGGGCGGGCGGCCGCCCAAGTTCTCGTACCCGCCGCAGCTCCTGCTCGTCGACGGGGGCAAGGGCCAGCTTGGGGTGGCGTTACAGGTGCTGGAGGACCTGGGGCTGGACGACGAGATCCCGGTGGCCTCGCTGGCCAAGCAGTTCGAGGAGGTGTACCTGCCCGGCCGGGCCGATCCTGTCCGCATCCCCCGACAGTCCGAGGCCCTCTACATGCTCCAGCGCATCCGGGACGAGGCCCACCGGTTCGCCATCGCCTACCACCGGCAGTTGCGGGGCAAGCGCATGACCAAGTCGGTGCTGGACGACGTGCCCGGGCTTGGGCCGACCCGCAAGAAGCGGCTGGTCAAGGAGCTGGGCGGGGTGACGGCCGTGAAGCAGGCGTCGTTCGAGATGCTGGCCGCCCTGCCGTGGCTGCCGGAGGCGGTGGCCCGAGCCTTGTACGACAAGATCCACGGCCCGCCGGGTGCGGGCTAGGGGCGTTGCCCGCGCCCGGGGTGGACCCGCGGCAGCGCCCTGTCCTGCCGGGGTGGGCCCGTGGCCGCGCGCCGGTCCCGCCGGGGTGGGCCCGTGGCCGCGCGCCGGTCCCGCTGGCGGCCCCCGCTGCACCGTCCGCTCCTTTCTGGGGACGCTGAGACACGCATACCGCAACTGAGCGCTCCCACGGGGCGGGGACTGAGGGGGGCGGGCCCGAGTGCGGCGTAAACCCCCCAAATGGGGGGATTGACATGAGATGGCACGAACTGTTGGATGCCTTCGTGCGGGTTGAGATACTGATCGTCTCTCTAGCGGTCTGTGGTGCGGCGCTGGCCGGCGGGTGCCGCGACGGCTCGGGCCGCTCCGGCGACACCCTCCCCCCGCCGGTTTCGACGACCGCCACCACGGCCGTCTCCTACGACGTGCCCGCGGTGATCGACGCGGCCTACGCGGGCAAGGTCATGCAGGCCCTGGACCATCTCTATGGCGAGGCCGTGCGCCATCTGGCCCAAGTCCGCGCGGTCGACGAGCAGTTCCTCAAGTACCTGGTGGCCACGCACAACCCCCGGATCTTCTCGCTGGCCCAAGACCTGTGGGTCCGGATCCAGGCCAAGGAGTTCGCCGGGTTGGCAGCCACGCCCGGCGACCCGCACACCCGCATCGACAGGCTCCTCCGCGCTGACCGGGAGTGCATGCTCATCCAAGGCGACCAAGACCTGACGCCGCTTTACACGGCCGACGACCCGACAAATCACCACCGGTACGTAGCGCTCACACCTTTGGCGGCCGATCGCAACCCGGACCGCTTGAACCTCACACCCTGGACTGTGAACTTCTCGGGCGAGGGCAACGGGGGCTCGTTGCCAGGAGACGCGTGCGTTCCGCAATAGCGGCGGCCCTGGTGCTGCTGCTATTCAGCATCCAGCCTGCGACGGCCCTTGAGGCGTGGCACTACGGCGGGGACGGCGTCGGCCTGTCCGATCACGAAGCTGGCAGCGAGGGCGGGGACGGTGTGCTGGGGGGCGGGGTGGGAGACGGCGGTGGGGCGGGGCGGCGGGTGTATGGGTACTGGGCCATCGGGTGG
>DASYMT010000058.1:0-1645 GCA_036008925.1 Acidimicrobiales bacterium
CAAGGCCATGGAGGTGCTGGCGGCCAAGCTGGCCGAGCGCCAGCGGGAGGAGCGCCGGGCCGAGATCGAGGCCATCACCGGGCCCACCACCACCGCCTCGTGGGGCACCCAGATCCGCTCGTATGTCATGGCCCCGTACCAACTCGTGAAGGACCTGCGCACCGAGCACGAGACGGGCAACGTGCAGGCCGTGATCGACGGCGACCTCGACCAGTTCATGGAGGCGTGGCTGCGCTGGCGGCGCACGCAGCAGGAGGCGGCGTCGTCGGGCTCGTCGGGGTCGGCGGGCTAGAAGCGGTCGGGCTGCTGCCGGGCGAACGCCTCGTACAGCACGAGCACGGCCGCGTTGCCCACGTTCAGCGAGTCGACCCGGCCGGCCATGGGGATCGACACGCGCACGTCCTCGGCCTCGTGCCACGGGGCCGAGATGCCGTAGCGCTCGCTGCCCATGACCACCGCGACTCGCCCGGAGTAGTCGGCCCGTCGATAGGACACGTCGCCGTCGGTGTCGGTGCACACGATGCGGAACCGGTTGGCCCGCAGCCACGCCACCGCGTCTCCGGGCTCGGCCTCGATGACCGGGACGGTGAGCGACGTGCCCATGGACGAGTGCACCAGCTTGGGATGGGTGAGCCGGACCCGCCGGTTGGTGAGGACCACGGCGTCGCAGCCGGTGGCGTCGGCCGTGCGGATGACCGTCCCCACGTTGCCCACGATCTCCAGCCCGTCGAGCACCACGATGCAGTTGCACTCGGCCAGGCCCACAGACGACCAGTCGAACTGGGGGAGGGCGGCGATGGCGGCCAGCCCGTCGGGGCCTTCGCGGTCGGCGATGCGCTCGAACACCTTGGCGCTCAGCTCGTAGGAGTGCACCCCGCTGTCGACCACCCGCTCGGCCATGGTGCGCCCGGCGTCGCCCCGCAACAGCTCCGGGCTGACGAAGAAGGCCCGCATCTCCAAGCCCGCGTCGAGGGCGCGGCCCACCTCCCACAGCCCCTCCAGCGGCACCAGCCGGTCGGGGTTGCCCTTGAGGTTCCGCTTGAGCGACGTGAACTGCTTCACCCGCGGGTGCTGGGCGCCGGCCTTCCGGGTCGACATGAGGCAGCGAGCGTACTGTCGCCCCCGCATGATCTCCTCCAGCAGCAACGAGCGGTTGAAGCGCCTGCGCAGGCTGCGCAAGCGGCGGGCGCGCGACGAAGAGGGCGTGTTCCTGGTCGAGGGGTACCGCGAGGTGAAGCGGGCGGCCGAGGCGGGCGTGGCCTTCGAGGAGCTGTTCGTGGCGCCCTCGCTGTACCTGGGCGGGAACGAGGCCGCGTTGGTGGACGAGATCAGGGCGCCCGCCTACGAGGTGGCCCCCGAGCCCTTCGCGTCGGTGGCGACCAGGGACCGGCCCGACGGGCTGCTGGCCGTGGCCCACCAGTTCCCCACCGGCCTCGACCGCCAGGCACCCGGCGCCGACGCCCTGCTGTTGGTGGCCGAGGGGGTCGAGCGCCCGGGCAACCTGGGCACCATGCTCCGGGCCGCCTGCGCGGCAGGGGTGACCGGCGTGATCGCGGCGGACCCCCAGACCGACCTGTTCGCGCCCGAGGTGGTGCGGGCGTCGGTGGGCACCCTGTTCCTCCAGCCGGTGAGCGTGGCCGACGCG
>DASYMT010000059.1:0-6208 GCA_036008925.1 Acidimicrobiales bacterium
CGGGACGGGCCAGGTCGTAGCGGGTGATGCCCGACTCCCGGCTCGGCTGCTCGAACGGGTCCTCGGTGCGGGCGTAGGTCGGGCTCAGCGAGTCCTTGTCCCACTTGCGCACGCCCGCCGACTGGTTGATGGCGGCGAGGGTGTAGTCGAGGGAGGTGACCGCGTCGATGGCCGGGTCGACGCCCAGGGTCGCCTCGGTCTGGCCCAGGCCGCTCACCACCGGCGCGCCGGTGGGGTCCTGAACCCACCGCCTGCTGCGCAGCACGTCGATCACCGACACGCCCTGAAGCTCGGATTCGGTCTTGGGGTCGGCCTGCTTGCGGTCGACCAAGAGGCCCAGGCGCGACGGGTCGAGCACCCGCATGGCCAGGACGTCGTCGCTCACCACCTCGTCGAAGGCGGGCTGGCCGTCATAGAACACGCGGGTCTTGAAGCGGAAGTCGTCCTCCACCAGGCCCTGCACCTCGACCTTGGAGTCGGGCCGGTCGTCGTGGTACTCGAACTTGGCCCCCAGCCTGCGGGTGTGCTCCACGATCTTGCGCAGGGTCTCCTGGTCGGTGTTGCGCTTGCCGCACGCGGGCAGCACGGCCAAGGCCGCACACACGATCAGCGCGGTCACGACGGGCCGCCTGAAGCGGGCCATGCCGGTCATGCGGGTCAGGCCGGTCATGCGGGCAACTCCAGCACCTTGCGCAGCAAGGCCCGCGGCTGTTCGTACTCCTGGCGCACGGCCAGCACGAACATGGTGCGCTTCTTGAACCAGACCACCAGCGACTGCTTCTGCCCCGCGCTCATGTAGACGAGCTCGTTGCCCATGCGCAGCACCTGGGGCGTGGACGTGCTCACCTGGGCCACCACGCTCTGGCGGAACTGGGCGTCCTCGGCCTTGGACTGCTTGGTGAAGCGGCTGATCTGGAGGGTGGCCTGTAGCAGCGCATCCTTGCGCATGCTGAACAGGCCCACCTCCTCGATGAACGGCCGCTTGGCGTGGACCAGCGAGGCCGACTCCTCCCGCTCCAGCCGCATGCCGAGCATCTCCGCGGGCAGGGAGCCGACCGGGATCTCGCGCACCTTCACCGCGTGCGCGTCCTTCGACTTGCCGCACGCGGGGGCGGCAAGGAGGAGCACGGCGGCGACCGCCACGGACAGGGGGGACTTCAGGCGCACTGCTAGCCGACCTGGATCTTCCCCGACACGGCGTAGGGGCGGGTCTCGTCCTTGTAGTCGTGGGTGCCGACCGCGTTGGCCGTCCACCGCCACGACCCGCCGGGCGGGATGAGGGGCGAGCGGAAGGCGTTGTCGGCCGCCTTGATCTGACGGGCCACGCCCTTGGTGCCCACGTTCTGCCACTCCACGATCGAGCCCGGCTTCACCCGGATGGCGGCGGGCTGGAAGGGCAGGCCCTGCTCGTCGTCCTGGATCTTGATGACGATGGCCGCGGCCGCCGTCGTAGTGGTCGTGGGCTTGGTCGTGGCCGTGGTCTTGGCCGCGGTGGTGGTCGTCTTCACCGTGGTGGTGGTCGTGGGCGCCGTGGTGGTCGTCTGGTCGCGCAGCGCGCCGCCCTTGCCCTTCTTGTCGACCTTGACCCCGCTGCCCACCTTGGTGTCGCTGCCACAGGCGCCGGCCAGCAGGCCGACCACGAGCAGGACCAAGAGGGTGCGGCTGAACGGGATGCGCTTCATCGCTTTGCTTCTCCGGAACGGTTGATGGCGGCTTCGGTGGTCCCCAGGTATGACATGACGACGCGGTCGTCGCCGAGCACCTCTTCGGGGGTGCCCCGCATGAGCACGCGGCCCCGCTCCAAGGCGAGGAGCTCGTCGCTCACGGCGGAGATGAGGGGCATGTCGTGCTCGATGATGAGGATGCTGCACCCGGTCTCGAACCGGATGCGCCGCAGCAGCGGGGCCAGGCTCTCGGCCTCGGCCTGGGCGATGCCGGACGACGGCTCGTCGAGCAGCAGCACCTTGGGCTCGGCGGCCATGACGCACGCCAGATCGGCCACCCGCCGCAGGCCGGTCGACAGCTCCTTGACGAACTTGTCGCGGTAGGCGCCCAGCTCCAGCAGGTCGATGAGGCGCTCTGCCTTCACCCGCAGCCTGCGCTCGGCCCGTCGGGCCTGGGGCATGCCCAGCGCGTTGAGGACGACGCTGCGGACCTCGAGCTGCTGCTCCAGCGACACCAGCACCGCCTCGAACACGGTGAGGGCGGGGAACAGCTTGGCGTCCTGGAACCGGCGGATCATGCCCATGCGGGCCCGGTGCTCCGGCGTCGTGTGGGTGACGTCCACGCCTTCGAGCACGACAGACCCCTCGTCGATCGACGAGTAGCCCGAGATCAGGTCGAAGATGGTCGTCTTGCCCGCGCCGTTGGGCCCGATGAGGCCGAGCACCTCGCCCTCGCGCAGCACGAAGCTGACATCGTCCACCGCGGTGATGCCGCCGTAGCGCTTGGTGAGGCCGGCCACCTCCAGCGCGGGACGGGCCTCGGACAGCCCCATGGCCCGCTGGTCGCGCTCGGAGCGACGGGCCGAGGCCCCGCCGCCGGCCCCCAGTGCGGCGGTGCCCTTCACGTAGACGGCCCGCAGGATGTCGGGGCGGGCCAGCAGGTCCTCGGTGTCGCCGAAGAACTTGACCTCGCCCTTCTCCATGAAGATGGCCTTCTCGGCGATGGTGAGGGCCACGTTGACCGACTGCTCGACCACCACGATGGTCACGCCCCGGCGGTGGATCTCCCGCACGATCTCCAAGAGGTGCCCCACCACCGCGGGCGACAGGCCGAGGGACAGCTCGTCGATGAGCAGCAGACGGGGCTTGGCCAAAAAGGCCTGGGCCAGCGAAAGCTGCTGCTGCTCGCCGCCCGACAGCAAAGAGGCCTGCACGTCGGCCCGCTCGACCAGCGCCGGGAAGATCTCGAACACCTCGGCCAGTCGGGTCTTGATCTCCTCGGGGTCGTCGGTCATCCAGTTGGCCAGCAGCAGGTTGTCCCGCACGGTGAGGCCGGGGAACACGCCGCGGCCGCCCGGCATGTGGATCACGCCGCGAGCCGAGATCTCGTGGGGCGGCATGTGGGTGATGTCGCGGCCGTCGAAGACGATGGCGCCCGCCGACGCCTCCTGCGTCCCGCTGATGGCCCGCAAAAGGGTGGACTTGCCTGCGCCGTTGGTGCCGAGCAGGGCGATGATCTCGCCCTCGTGCACGTCGAAGTCGACGCCGAAGAGCACCTGCACGCCGTCGTACGCCACGTCGATGTCCCGGCAGGTGAGCAGCTTGCCCTTGCCCGCGGCCTTGGCCTTGCGCCACTCGTCGGCGGCCAGCGAGGCGGCGAACGCGCTCCGGGCGTCGAGGTCGAAGAAGCCGCCCGCGGTGAGGTAGAGGATGGCGCCCAGGACAAGGAACGGGATGTCGAACAAAAAAGCCGAGCGGTAGCCGTACTTGGCGAAGACCACCTCGAGCATGGCGCTGAAGATCACCAGTCCTGGCAGGTCCGACAGGCCCAGCATCTGAAGGCCCTGGGTCCGCACGGTGGGCGGGATCACCTGGGAGAACACCACGCCGCGCGCCGGGCCGGTCATGGCGAAGCCGAAGCCGAACACGGCATTGGCCACCAACAGCACCCACAGGGGCGGGCCGAAGGCGATGAAGGTGAGGCCCGCGGCCTGCACCAGGACGAAGATGGCGAAGACGTTGAGCACCTTGCCCGGGCTGCGGCGGGTGAACTTGTCGATCATGGCCCCGCCGTACACGCCGCCCAGCAGGCCCGCGAACACGGTGGGCAGCGCCACGAGGGACCGGCCCCACGCGTCGAGGTGGTAGTGGTCCTTGAGATAGAAGCTGAAGAGGAGCTGGTACCCCACCGCCCCGCTGGCGATGGTTGAGGCGATGAAGACCCGGCGCATGGTGCGCACCGCCCAGATGGTGCGCCACCCCTCGCCGAAGGACTGGGGCTCCTCCTCCCGGCGGGCCGTCTCCTCGTCCGCGCCCAGCGCCTTGCGCTCCATGTACCCCCGGATGGGCTCGCGCAGCTTGACCATGGCGACGATGCCCATGACCACCAGCGGGATGCCGAACAACAGGGTGGGCGTCCGCCAGCCGTACCAGTCGATGAGGATGGCGGCCAGGAAGATGGCGAGCAGCCGGCCCGTCTTGTTGAGCGAGCCGTAGAGGCCGAACGCCTTGCCCCGCGTCTCGGGCGGGTAGTAGTCGGCCAGCAGGGCGAAGGAGGGGACGTCGGCGCCCACGTTGGCCACGTCGTCCACCGTCCGGGGCAGGCCCAGGGAGAACAGCGATGAGCCCCGGGACGAGAACATGCCGCCGAAGCCGGAGATGATCGTGCCGAAGCCCAGGATCGGGATGCGGCGGTGGCGGTCGGCCCACCACCCGGCGTAGAGGGCGGCGAACACGGCGAAGATGCCGATCAGCCGCTGGATGTTGATGAAGTCCGAGATGCTGATCTGGAGGTCTCTGGCGATGTCCGGCCCGGCCACCGAGAAGGCCTGGGTGTCGAGGAGCTGGAACATGGTGATGAGGCTGAGGATCAGCACCGGCGTGAGGCCGTAGGGCGTGTGCCGCAGCTCCTTGTACGACTTGACCTCGTCCACGAAGCGGCGCCAGCGACTCGGGCTCTCGGCCGCCTCCCGCTCCAGCTCCGACTCGGGCTCCATGGTAGGGATGCCCTGGGTCAGGCCCTGCTCGGCCGCATGGCGCAGGACGAGCGCGTCGGCCTCCTCCACCTCCGCCTCCGAGCCCAGGTCCACCACGTTGTCCAGGCTCATGCGTCTGCCTCCACGACGGCCGCGTCCACCACGGCGGCCTCGATGACGGCGGCATCCACGGCCGCCCCGGCTTCGAGCTCTTCGAGCGCGGTCTGGGCCGCCGCGCCCAACGCGGTGGCCTCGTTGGTCTTGCGGGTGGGGGCCAGCTTGTCGATGATCCGCTCGCCCTTGCCCCGGTACAGCTCGGACGTGAGCGTGAAGCGGCGGTCGGCGGGCAGGGCGGCCAGGCCGCTGGTGATCTCGGGCTCCGACATGGGGATGAGCCGGCGGGCCAGCACCTCGGGGTCGTAGTCGGCGAACAGGCTGGGCACCACGATGTGACGGCGCTGGGCGATGATCCGCAGCACGGAGTCGCGGGCCTGGTTCAGCAGGGACACGAAGCCGCCGGGGGCCACGAACAGGATCAGCAGGGGTCCGCCGGTGGTGAAGAAGGCGGCGGCGATGGCGTTGCTGCCGAGGAACTGCGAGGTGAGCTGGATGTAGGCCGCGCCGAGCAGGGCGCCCGCGGGCGAGGCCACGCCGCCGACCACCGCCTCGATGAACACATTGACGTTGGAGTCGATGGTGAAGGTGCCTGCGCCCACGCCCCGGGCCTGGTGGGCGAAGAGGATCCCGGCGAACCCGGCGATGCCGCCAGACACGGCGAAGGCCAACAGCTTGAGCCGGGTGGGGCTGACCCCGAAGGACTGGACGTTCGACTCGTTCTCGCGCAGGGCGATGAGCAGCCGGCCGATGCGGCTCTTGCGCAGGTTGACCACCACCGCGATGGTGAGGATCAACGCCACTACGAGCAGGAAGTACATGGCCCGCTCGTCGTCGAAGTTCAAGAAGAACAGGGTGGGCCGCTGGACCTCGGCCGTGGGCAGCAGCCAGCCGAAGTACCGCCGGTTGAACAGGGCCCGCTCGACGGCCACCGCGAAGCCGAAGGTGGTGACGAGCAGGAACAGGCCGCGGATGCGCAGCGCGGGCAGTCCGACCACGACGGCCACCCCGGCGGTGATGACGATGGTGAGGGGGATGGCCAGCCAGAAGGGGACCCCGAGGGTGGCCGTCAACGCGCCGCCCACCACCGAGCCCACGGCCACGAGCGCGAACTGCCCGAGACTGACCTGGCCCGCCCAGCCGGTCAGCACCACCAGCGACAGCACGGTGATGGCGTGGACGATGATGGTGCCCGCCAGCACGATCCGGCCCGTCGAGGCGATCAGCGGGTACAGCACCACGAACAGGGCGCCGAGTGCGGCCAGGACCAGGCGGGTGACCCGCAAGCTGGTGATGCCCGACAGCTCCTTGGGGACGGGCCGGGGCTCGTCCGTGGACGCCCAGCTCATCTCCGCGCTCTCGGCTCTGGCCAACTGCTTGCGCTGGAGCAGGAGGCCGAGGGCCATGGCCAGGAAGAGGAAGACGAAGTAGAGCCCCTCGTCGTTGCGGTAGCTG
>DASYMT010000060.1:0-1674 GCA_036008925.1 Acidimicrobiales bacterium
GCCCGCGTACGCCCCCACGCCCCCGCCCATCTCGATGCCGTACCGCTCCAGCAGGACCCGGCGCACGGCCGCGTCGTCGGCCCCCTCGGGCACCTTCACCGTGGTCAGCTCGGGCAGCCGGTGGCCGTCCGCCGCGAACAGCTCAAGCCCCATCTTCTCCAAGCCCTCTTGGAGCAGCGCGCCGACCTCGGCGTGGCGGGCGAACACGGCGTCGAGCCCTTCGTCCAGAACCGTTCCCAACCCCGCGTGCAGGGCGTAGACCATGGAGATGGGCGCGGTGTGGTGGTACTTGCGGGCCGCCCCCGTGTACTCGCCGATCATGCCCAGGTCGAGGTACCAGGACTGGGGCCTCTCCACCCGTCGGGCCAGCGCCCGCTCCGAGAACGTCGCCGGCGAAAGGCCGGGCGGGACCCCTAGGCACTTCTGCGTCCCGCTGTAGGCGATGTCCACGCCCCACCCGTCGATCTCGACCGGGATGCCGCCCAGCGACGTGACGCAGTCGACCAGCAGCAGCGCGTCGCCCTTGCCCGCCCCGATGGGCTCGATGTCGGTGCGCACCCCGGTCGACGTCTCGGCGTGCACCACCGCGATCACCTTGGGCGAGGGGTGGGCGGCCAGCAGGGCGGCGGGGTTGACGGGTTGGCCCCACGGCGTGTCGACCCGCACGACCTCGGCGCCACAGCGGGCGGCCACGTCGCACATGCGCTCGCCGAACAGGCCGTTGACGCCGACCACCACGACGTCGCCGGGGCCGATCACGTTGACGAAGGCGGCCTCCATGCCGGCCGACCCGGTGCCGCTGATCGGGAGCGTGAGCGGGTTGTCGGTGCGAAAGACGGTGCGCAGCCGGTCGCACGTCTCGTCGAGCAGGGCGAGGAAGGCGGGGTCGAGATGCCCGACGACCGGCTGCCCCAGCGCCTGCATCACGGCGGGGTACGGGTTCGACGGGCCGGGGCCGAGAAGGACGCGGTCGGGAGTCGCCACGGCGAAACAGTACGGGAACGGCTCCGTGGGTAGCGTCCGGTCATGCGCCGCCGCCTGTTGGCCCTGTTGGTGCTGGCCGCCGCCTTGTCCGGAGCCTTGGCCGCCGTGCCCGGAACGGCCCACGCGGCGGGCGGGGGTGCGGGCTTCTTCGGGTCGCGGGGCGGGCAGCCGCTCAATGCCCCGATCGTCGGCATGGCGGCCACGCCGAGCGGCAAGGGCTATTGGCTGGTGGCGTCGGACGGCGGCATCTTCAACTACGGCGATGCCGGGTTCTTCGGCTCGCGGGGCGGACAGCGGCTCAACGCGCCGATCGTCGGCATGGCGGCCACGCCGAGCGGCAGGGGCTATTGGCTCGTGGCGTCGGACGGCGGGATCTTCAACTACGGCGACGCGGGCTTCCACGGCTCGGCTGGAGGACTCAGCCTGAACCGGCCCGTCGTGGCGATGGCGGCCACGCCGAGCGGGGGCGGCTACTGGCTGGCCGCGTCGGACGGCGGCGTCTTCAACTACGGCGACGCCGGGTTCTTCGGCTCGGCCGGGGGCACCAAGCTGAACCGCCCGGTGGTCGGCATGGCCGCCCGGCCCGCGGGCGACGGCTACTGGCTCGTTGCATCCGACGGGGGCGTCTTCAACTACGGCCAGGCGGGCTTCCACGGCTCGGCCGGGGGCCTCAGGCTGAACCGGCCCGTC
>DASYMT010000061.1:0-9772 GCA_036008925.1 Acidimicrobiales bacterium
AGCACCAGGGCGTAGCCCAACTCGACCTTGGTGAGGCCGGCCAGGTCCACGGCCGTGAGACTCGACCCGACCACCCGCCTGCTGGTCTCGATGTCGGTCACCGTCCCCGCCGCCCCCACCACCCGCCGGACCCGGTCGGCCACCACCCGAGGCGACGGGCCCGCGGCGTCGAGCAGCCACGTGTTCACCGACTGGTCGCCCGTCTGGGCCGCCACATAGGCCGAGTTGGCGACCACGAAGCTGTCGGTCGGCGCGGTGGGGAACTCCTTCGCCACACCGGCGTAGCGGAACGGGACCTCGACCAACTTGCCAGTGCCGGCCTGGCGCACCCGCAGGCGCAGGCGGTCGCCCAGGTGGAGCTGGAAGTCCGCGACCGTCTCGGCGCTGAACAGGGCGGCGTCGGGCTGGGCCCGCAGCCGGGCCAGCACGTCCCGGGCCGACCCGCCGTTGAAGTAGGCGTCTTGGAGCCGGCCGGCCGAGCCGATGGTGTTCGGGTCCACGCCGTACATGTCCTGGAGGTCGGCGCCCACGTACACGAAGCGGTGCTGCATCGGCTCGACGTGCTTCACGCCGGGCACCGCGGCCAGTCGGGCCGGGTCGACGGGCCCGGTTGCCGTCACCGTCACGTCGGCCCCGTTGGTGAGCAGCGCGTCGACCGCCACCTGCTGGCGGTAGGTCGTGTTGAACACAGCCGTCGACAAGGCGAAGACCACGGTCAACGCGGTGAGCACCACGCCCGCGGCCAACGCCCGGCGCTGGCGGCCGAGCGACGACGCCACCGGCCCCGACAGTCGTCCGGCGATGGGCCGCACCAGCGCCCGCACCACCCGGCCGCCCCGTCCCAACAGCGTCTCCACCACCCGCCACACCAAGAGGCCGGTGCCCGCCGAGAACAGCAGCGGCGCAGCCAACGCCCAGTAGTTCACCGACACCGTGGGCACGCCCTCGGGCGCCAGCACCAGGTTGTACTTGGTGCGGCTGCTGGCCCAGAACAACAGCCCCGCGGCCGCCAACAGCACGCCGTCCAGGCCGTACCGCAAAGGCCGGGGCAGCCCCGCCCGCCCGACCGACTGCCGGGCCGCGGCCACCGAGACCGACGCCGCCTCTCGACGGGCCGGGAGGGCCACGGTCGCGATGGCAACGGCCGAGCCGAAGGCCACCGACAGCCCCGCCCACACCAGCGCGGCACGGCCCGTCGCCCCCAGCGTGAACGATCCGAAGGCGGCGCGTCCCACGACTGCAGCCACCAGCAGGCCCGCACCCGATCCCAACACGGCCACCGCGGCGGCCTCGGCCCCGGCCAGCCGCTGCAACTGCCGCACGGTCGCGCCCCGGGCCCGCAACAGCGCCAGCTCCCGTCTGCGCCGGTCCCGGCCCGCCACCGCCACGGCCCGGGTCAGCAGGGCGGCCAGCGCCGCGCCGGGCAGGCCCAACAAGATGAAGAGGACCTCGGCGTAGAGGGCGTCCTTGCGGGCCGCGTCGAGGGTGGCGGCCAGGTTGTCGCCCACCACGCCCGCGCCGGCCAGGTCGGCCTCCACCCGATGGGCCGCGCCCACCGTCCGGGTGAAGGCGGCGGCCGGGTCGGGGGGCAGGCGGTGGTCGAGTCGGGCGTGCACCTGCGTGCGCCCGTCGGGGAACAGCTTCCGCCACTGGTCGAGGGGCAGCAGCAGCACGTTGTCGGGCGGCGCCGTGGCCTGGGCACCGGGCGGGGCCCCGACCTTCTGGAACAGCGAGTCGGCCTGCGGCAGGTCGACCACGCCGGCCACCACCACAGGGCCCACGCCCCCGAGCACCACCGTGTCGCCCGGCCCGGCGTGCAGGTTGGCCGCCGTCTGCTGGGCCAGCAGCACGCCCTCGTCGGCCCCGGCCAGCGTGCGCACCTGGCCCGGGAACAGCGTGCGGTAGCCGGGGGGCAGGCCCACCACCACGCCCGGCCCGGTGGTCTGCACCGTCTGCACGGCACCGGCCGAGCGGGCCTCGAACCCCGGCGCCGACCCCATGCCGACCGGCACCGCGGCCCGCACGCCCGGAGCGTGCGACACGGCGTCCAACACCGCGGCGGGGTCGGCCCCAGGCTGCACCTCGACCTGCCAGTCGACCGCCACCTGGCGCACGGCCCGCTGCGTCATCTGGGCCTTGGCCGAGGCCAGGAAGGCGCCCAGCGAGCCCAGCAGGGCCACAGCCAGGGCCACGCCCGCCGCCGCGCCGAGCACCCGTTCGGGCCGCCGCCGGGCCAGGGCGGCCACCCACCTCAGCGCACCCATGCGCCGTCCTCCATGACCCACCGCTCGGGGAACCGGGCCGCCACCACGGGGTCGTGGGTCGACAACAGCACGGCCGCGCCGGTGGCCGCGGCGGCCGCCTCGATGGCGTCGATCACCATCGCGCCCGCGGCATGGTCGAGTTGTCCGGTGGGCTCGTCGGCGATGAGCAGCTTCGGCCCCGAGGCCAGCGCCCGGGCCACGGCCACCCGCTGGGCCTGCCCGCCGGACAGCTCCTCGGGCAACAGCCGACTCACGTCCGACAGGCCGAGGTGGGCCAGGGCGTCGAGCGCCGCGCCCGCGGCGGACTCGTCGTCGGCCCCGGCCAGCAGCAGGGGCAGGGCCACGTTCTCGGCCGCGTCGAGGGCAGGCAACAAGGACGGGCCCTGAAACACAACGGCGACGGTGCCGGGGACCAGGTCCCGCGGATGCCCGCCCAGGCCGGGCCACGACACCCGGCCCACGGTGGGCTGGTCGAGGCCGGCCAGCAGGTGGAGCAGGGTGGACTTGCCCGAGCCCGACGGGCCCGTCACCGCCACCCGGGCACCGGGGCACACCACGCAGGACACGTCGTGCACGGCCACCACGGCGGACCGGCCGGTCCCGAACGTGCGGGCCACGCCTTCGGCCAGGACCAGCGGCGCCGTCACACGGCCACCTTGCCGTCGACCAGCTCGACCACCCGGTGGGCGGCGGCCGCCACCGCCGGGCTGTGGGTGGCCAGCAGCACGGCCCGTCCCCCGGCCGCCTCGGCCGTGAGCAGTTCGAGGATGCGCTGCTCGGTGGCCGAGTCGACCTCGCCGGTGGGCTCGTCGGCGATCAGCACCACCGGGTCGTTCACCAATGCCAGGGCCAGCCCGGCCCGCACCGCCTCGCCCCCGGACATCTGGGCGGGCAGGGCGTGGCGGCGGCCGACGATGCCGAGGCGGTCGAGCAGCTCGGTGCGTCGGGCCTCGTCGTCGGCCCGGGCCAGCCGCTGGGCCGTTCGCAAATTGTCCTCCACGTCGAGGTGGCCGATGAGGTTGTCGGCCTGGAACAGCACGCCGATATGGCGGGCCCGCAGCTCGGCCCGGCGCTTCTCGCTGCGCCGGGTGAGCACGTGGCCGTCGACCCGGACCTGTCCGCCGTCGGGCTCGTCCAGCCCGGCCAGGCAGGCCAACAGCGTGGACTTGCCCGAGCCCGACGGGCCCATCACGGCCACGATCTCGCCCGCCTCGAGGCGCAGGGAGACCCCGCGCAAAGCCAGCACCTCGTCGTCGCCCGCGTGGAAGAAGCGGTAGAGGCTGAACGCCTCAAGCGGCGGAGTGGCCGGCGGGGTCATCGCCAGGCGAAGGAGTCGGTGACGATCTTCCAGGGGTCGACGTTGTCCGAGCCCGCCGCCCCCGCAAGGGTGAGGACCGCCGTGTCCGACGAGCCCGGGCGGGTGAACGCGTAGCGCTCCACGTCCTGGCGCACGACCTTGCCGGTCACCGGGTCGGGCCGCGAGTCGGCCTGGTAGGTGGTGAGCAAGGCCTGTCCGCCCTTGCGGGTGACGGTGGAGGTCTTGACCATGTCCACGCACGTGCCCGTCGGGGCCGGGACGGTCTGCACCACCTCGACGCGGATCGAGTTGAACTTGTCGGAGAAGGTCACCGCGTCGGCCGACTCGGTGCGGGCCCAACCCTCGGGAACCTTCACCGTGTAGGACCCGCTGGGCGGCGAGTAGGCCACGAAGGCCTGGTTGTCGGGGATGTCGCCGGGCGGGCTGACTTCATTGCCGTTGTTGTCCTGGGGGGCGGTGGTGGTGGTGCCGCAGGTCGACGTCGATGCCTGGCCCGACGTGCTCGGGCGCCCGCTCGTGCTGGTGGTGGAGGTGCTGACCGCCGACTTGGACGAGCAGGCGGCGACCCCCGACAAGACGGCGACCAGCAACAGGGCGACACGGATCCTCATGTGTTTGGAAGATACGGATGGCCCGGTTAGGCCCCGCGCCCGTTCAGGTTCGCGCTGGGTTAAAGGTCGAGAACCGTGCGACCATCGACCGCATGGCCGGGCCGCATGTCGTGGTGGTGGAGGACGACGAGGGCATCGGCGCGTCGCTGGCCCGTACCCTGAGCGGCCAGGGGTACGAGGTCGACTGGGCCCGCACCGGGGCCGAGGCCCTCGACGCGGTGCGGCCCGCGACGGCGGTGGTGGTCCTCGACCTCGGCCTCCCCGACCAGGACGGGCTCGAGGTGTGCCGCAGGCTGCGGGCCACGGTGCCCGGTCCGCAGGTCCTGATCCTCACGGCCAGGGCCGAGGAGGCCGACGTGGTGCTCGGCCTCGACGCGGGCGCCGACGACTACCTGGTCAAGCCCTTCCGCCTGGCCGAGCTGCTGGCCCGGGTACGGGCCTGCACCCGCCGGGCCGACGCCGACAAGGAGCAGCTCGCGGTGGGCGGCGTGGAGATCGACGTGGACGCCCACACCGTGGCCGTCGACGGGGTCCCGGTCGAGCTGCGCCCCAAGGAGTTCGACCTGCTCACCGCGCTGGCCCGCAGCGCAGGCCGGGTCGTCCCCCGCGAGAAGCTGCTGTCGGATGTGTGGGACGAGCACTGGTTCGGCTCCACCAAGACGCTCGACATCCACATCTGGGCCTTGCGCCGCAAGCTCGATCCGGCCGACGGGCCCAGCCGCATCAGCACCGTGCGGGGCGTGGGCTACCGGCTCGACACGCCGTGAGGCGGCGCATCCTGGTCTCGATGGTGCTCGTCACCGCCGCCGCGGTGGCCGTGTTCGGCGTGCCCCTCGCCATTGCCGCGGGCCGCCTGTACCGGGGGCGGGAGGTGACCCGGCTCCAGCGGGAGGCGACCCGGGCCGCAGGCGCGCTGCCCGTCACCGGGCTGCACGGCGACGACCCGGTCGACCTGCCTCCGGCCAGTCGGCCGGTGCGGCTGGCCGTCTACGACGAGACGGGCCGGCGGGTGGCGGGCGACGGGCCGTTGACCGGCGGGCGGGAGGTGGCCGCCGCGTTGGCCGACCGGGCCACCGAGGTGCGCGACGGGGCCTGGCTGGCGGTGGCCGTCCCCATGCACGACGAGGAGGTGGTGGTGGGCGCGGCCCGGGCCGCACTGCCGTGGTCGGTGGTGGCCCACGAGACGCAGGAGAGCTGGCTGGTGATGGGGCTGCTCGGGCTGGTGGCGGTGGGCTTGGCCGCAGGGTTGGGCTGGTGGCTGTCGACCCGGCTGGCCGCCCCGGTCGACGGCCTGTCCGGCCTGGCCGTGCGGCTGGGCGACGGCGACTTCTCGGCCCGCCTGGGCCCGTCGGGCGTGCCCGAGTTGGACGGGGCGGCCGACGCCCTCAACCGCACGGCCGAGCGGCTGGGGCACATGGTCGAGCGGGAGCGGGCCTTCACGGCCGACGTGTCGCACCAGCTCAACACCCCGCTCACCTCGCTGCGGCTGGGGCTGGAGAGCGCGCTGCTGGACGGCGGCGGTGACGACCCGGCGCGGCGCGACGCGCTGGGCGACGCGCTGGGCGAGGTGGACCGGCTCCAGGCCACGGTGGCCACGCTGCTGGCCGTGGCCCGGGACGCGCCGTTGGCGGGCGGCGCGTCGTGCGACGTGGCCGCGGTGTGCGCCGAGGTTGTGGACCGGTGCCGGGGCGCGCTGGCCTCGGCGGGCCGGCCCCTGCGGGCCGACGTGGCGGCCGGGATGCCGCGCGCCCGCTGTCCGGCCGACGTCCTGCGCGAGGTGCTGGCCGTGCTGGTCGACAACGCGGCGCGCCATGGCGCGGGCGCGGTGACGGTGTCGGCCCGTCCGGCCGGCAGCGGCGTGGTGGTCGAGGTGTCCGACGAGGGCCCGGGCATGGCGGGCGACCCTGCGGCCGTGTTCGAGCGCCGCTCCCCCGAGGCGGCCGGGCACGGCATCGGGCTGGCTCTGGCCCGGTCGCTGGTCGAGGCCCACGAGGGGCGGCTGGAGCTGACCCGGGCGTCGCCCCGGCCCGTCTTCACCGTGGCCCTGCCCGGCGCCCGCTGACCCTGCTCTGGAGGACATAGCGCGCGGAATCCACGCGGTATGTCCTCCAGACGGCGGTGGGGGATGGGGCCGGATGCGTCAGCGCGGCCACGCTACCGTCGGGGCATGGGGACCGCGTACCGACTCGACGACCAGATTGCCTTCCTATTGCGCCGCGCCTACCAGCGCCACGCCGCCATGTTCACCGAGCGCATGGTCGACGGGATCACGCCCATGCAGTTCGCGGCCATGGCCAAGCTGCGCGAGGCGGGGCCGCTGTCGCAGAACAAGCTGGGCCGGGAGACGGCCATGGACGCGGCCACCATCAAAGGCGTGGTGTCCCGGCTGCGGAACCGGGGCCTGGTCGACCTCGCGCCTGACCCGAACGACCAGCGCCGCATCACCGTGTCGCTGTCGGCCGACGGGCGGGCGGTCGTGAGCCGGTGCGTGCGGGTGGCGGTGGGCGTGTCGAAGACCGTGCTGGGCCCGTTGAACCCGGCCGACCAACAGGTGCTGGCCGAGCTGTTGGGCCGCATCGCCGACGCCTGAGCCCGGTTTTTCGGGCGTTCGCCCGCTCGAAACCTGGCGGCAACGTGTCATGCGGATGCTGCGACGATGGCTACCTACCGGCTGCGAGTGGAGTTGCCCGACCAGCCCGGCGCCCTGGCCAGCGTGGCCTCGGTCATCGCCGCGGGCGACGGCAACGTGTTGAGCCTGGACATCCACGAGCTCGACGGCGCCCAGGCTGTCGACGAGATCGTGGTGGAGGCCCCGGAGGAGTGGGACACCAGTGCCCTGGAGCGGCGGTTGGCCGGGGTGGGCGCCGACCTGCTGTCGTGCGCGCCCGCGGTGGACCGGGACGACCCCATGGTGCGGGCCCTGCGCTTCGCCGGCGCGCTGGTGGCGGCCGACCCCTCCCGCGACCAGTTGGAGCTGGGCCGGGCCGTGCTGGAGGTGACCGGCGCGTCGTCGGCGTGGGTCAGCAGCCGGGGCGAGGCCGTCCAGTTCGAAGCGGGGCGGCGAGCCATGGCCCACGACGGCCCGGTGGTGCTGCGCACGGAGGACGTGCCCGCGTCGGTGCGGGCCGACTCGCGCGGCCCTGTGTGGCTGTTGGCCGTGCCCGACGGGCGGCTGGAGCCCACGCTGGTCGCCTTCGCCACCCGGCCGTTGGGGCTGCGGTTCACGACGTCGGAGATCACCCGGGTGGAGGCCCTGCTGGCCTTGCACGCGGTGCTGGAGGACCGCGCCGCCCTCGCCCGCTGACCCGCTGACCCGCTGACCCGCTGACCCGCTGACCGGCTCGCCCGCTGACCCGCTAGCCGGGCTTCTCGCCGACCTCTTTGAGCGCGGCGTTGACCGCGGCCACCAGCTTGCGGGCCGTGTCCGGGGCCAGGTGGGCGACCAGCCCTGCGCCCGCCCGGCCCTCCTCCTCGACGGTGAGGTCGACCCGGATGTCCTCGCAGGTGTCGCAGTCGTCGGCGATGGCGACCACCCACGACACCCGGCCCCGCTCGTCGTCGCCCTGGTGGTCGTCGAAGCCGAAGTCGATGGACTTCTTCACGGGGTCTGGGGCGCGGTCGGGTGGCGGGGCTCATACAGCAGGACGTCGACGCCGCCGGGCAGCACCATGGTCGCCGCGATCCCCCAGCCCCGGTCCTCGGGCTCGCCCTTGAACTCGATGCCCTTGGCCCGCAGGTCGGCCATGGTGCCGGCGATGTCGTCGCACATGAACGACAGCTCGTGGGCGGGGGCGTCGGCCGGGTGGATGGCCAATTCGGCCGGGGGCAGGGCGAAGATCAGCCAGCCGCCGCCCGAGTCGACATGGGGAAAGCCGAACACGTCGCGCAGGGCGTTGCGCAGTCCGTCGGGGTCGGACGTGTAGATGAGGGCATGGGTCCCGGTGATGGGCATGGGCCGACGCTACCCGTCCTCGTCGAGGACGATCTTGGCCAGCCGCTTGGGCGCCACCAGCGTGTAGGACGTGCGCACCCACTCCTCGATCTGCTGCCAGCGCTCGTCGTCGGCGTCGGGCTCGATCGTCACCGAGACCCAGCCGTGGCGTCCGAGCCCGTAGCCGGTGGGCTCGGCCTGCGGGTCGGTGGCGACCACCGCGGCCGCCTCCTCCTTGGGGAGCTTCACGCTGATGCCGGCCGCGTCGGGCGAGGCGAAGATGAAGTTCTTGTCGTTGACCCGGAACGTGGGCTCTCCGCCCCAGGCCTCGATGTCCACCCGGCGGGCCTCCGGCAGCCTGCTGACGATGCGCTCTAACCGCTTCATGTTCCCCATGGGCGACAATGGTGCCCCATGCCCCGCCTGATCCTCGCCTCGGCGTCGCCTGCCCGCGCCCGTCTGCTCACGCAGGCCGGGTTCGAGTTCTCGGTGATGGTCAGCGGGGTGGCCGAGCCTGCCGAGGCGGGCGTGCTGGAGCTGGCCCGGGGGAAGGCGGCCGCGGTGGCGGCGCGGGTGGACGACGGGCTGGTGTTGGGCTGCGACTCCATGTTCGAGTTCGACGGCGTGCGGGTGGGCAAGCCCGCCTCGGCCGACGAGGCCAGGCAGCGGTGGCGTCGGATGCGGGGGGCGTGGGGCGTGCTGCACACGGGCCACTGTCTCATCGACGCGGCGGGCGGCGGGTCGGCCGAGGAGGAGGACTCGACTGTGGTCCGCTTCGGCGACGCCACCGACGCCGAGATCGACGCGTACGTGGCCACCGGCGAGCCGTTGGGCGTGGCGGGCGGCTTCACCCTCGACAACCTGGGCGCCCCGTTCGTGGAGTCGGTGGAGGGGAACCCGGGCACGGTGATCGGCGTGTCGCTGCCGGTGGTGCGCCGGCTGCTGCGCAAGCTCGACGTGTCGGTGGTGGACCTGTGGCGCTGAGCCCGAAGAGTCCGCTGAGCCCGCTCAAGATCGGGCCCATCGCCGTCGACCCGCCGGTGGTGCTGGCCCCCATGGCGGGCGTCACCAACGTGGCCTTCCGCTCGCTGTGCCGGTCGTACGGGGGCGGGCTGTACGTGAGCGAGATGGTCATGGCCCGGGCCCTGGTGGCGGCCAACGAGAAGACCACCCGCATGATCGAGTTCGAGCCCGACGCGCCGGTGCGCAGTGTGCAGGTCTACGGCGTCGACCCGGCCGTGGTGGGGGCGGCCGTGCGCAAGGTGGTCGACGAGCTGGGCGCCGACCATGTGGACCTCAACTTCGGCTGCCCAGCGCCCAAGGTGACCCGCAAGGGGGGCGGGGCCGCCCTTCCCGCCCACCCCGTGCTGTTCCAGCACATCGTGCAGGCCGCCGTCCGCGCCGCCGGTCCGGTGCCGGTCACGGTGAAGATGCGCATCGGCGTGTCGGGCGAGCTGGTGACCATGCTCGATGCCGCCTTGCGGGCGGAGGACGCGGGCGTCGCCGCCGTCACCCTGCACGCCCGCACGGCCGAGCAGCTCTACTCGGGCGCGGCCGACTGGTCGGCCATTGCCGCGTTGAAGGAGGCGGTGACGTCGATCCCGGTGCTCGGCAACGGCGACATCTGGACGGCCGACGACGCCCTGCG
>DASYMT010000062.1:0-2913 GCA_036008925.1 Acidimicrobiales bacterium
GGCTGGGGGGTGGGGTGAGGCTGTGCGGGCGGGGAGATTTGAACTCCCACGGGTCGCCCCACCAGGACCTAAACCTGGCGCGTCTGCCAATTCCGCCACGCCCGCGCGCGGGCCAGCGTACCGACCGCCCCCGCTCTGGGGCCGGTCCGTCCCGGCGACCGGGACTGGCGCGGGACACAGAGCGGCGGGCGGGCGCGGGGGTAGGCGGCGGGCGGCGGTAGCCTGAACCCATGCCCGTCCCGGAGGTCACCGCCCAGATGCTGTTCGCCGACCGCTCCAGCGACATCTACCAGCGCCTGTTGAAGGAGCGCATCGTCTTCCTGGGCACCCAGGTCGACGACCAGGCCGCCAACCTCATCTGCGCCCAGCTCCTCCTGCTGGCGGCCGAGGACTCCGAGCGCGACATCTCCCTCTACATCAACTCGCCGGGCGGGTCCGTCTACTCGGGCATGGCCATCTACGACACCATGCAGTTCGTCCCCTGCGACATCAGCACGGTGTGCGTGGGCCTGGCCGCCAGCATGGGCCAGTTCCTCCTGTGCGCGGGCGCCCACGGCAAGCGCTTCGCCCTGCCCCACAGCCGCATCCTGATGCACCAACCCCTCGGCCAGTTCCAGGGCCAGGCCGCCGACATCGCCATCCACGCCGAGCAGATCATCTACACCAAGCGCCAGATGGCCGAGCGCATCGCCTTCCACACCGGCCAGTCCATCGAGCGCATCGAGGCCGACTCCGACCGGGACCGCTGGTTCACGGCCGAGGAGGCCCGGGAGTACGGCTTCATCGACCGGGTCATCGAGCGGGCCTCGCAGGCCGACGTGCTCACGCCCTAGCGGGCCCCCGCGGCCGCCACGGGGCAAAAACGTGCGCAAAACCGCAGGCTGGGCGGGGACACCCGGCATGATGAGCGCATGCGCTTCGTCAATGCGGGGGGACGGGCTGGGCTGCTGGTCGACGACACCGTCTACGACCTGCACGGCCTCTCGGGGGGCGCCATCCCGTACTGGCCCATGGAGGCGCTGGTCGCCCATTGGGACGCGATCCTCGCGGCCCACGCAGCCGGCGCCTTCGACGCGGCCCACGGCACCCCCGTCAGCCAGGTCAAGCTGGCCCCGCCGGTGCCCCGGCCGTCGTCGGTCTACGCCATCGGCGTGAACTACCGGGGCCATGCGGCCGAGACGGGCGCCGACATCCGCCCCATCCCCGCCGTGTTCACCAAGTTCCCCTCCAGCATCACCGGCCCGACCGACGAGATCGTCCTCCCGGCGGGCGAGGGCACCACCGACTGGGAGGCCGAGCTGGCCTTCGTGGTGGGCGAGGGCGGCCGGTACGTCGGCGCCCGGGACGCCCTCGACTCGCTCCGGGGCTTCATGTGCGCCCAGGACATCTCCGAGCGGTTCGTCCAGCACGCCGCGGGCCGCCAGTTCTCGCTGGGCAAGAGCTACGACACCTTCTGCCCCCTCGGTCCCGCCGTCGTCACCATCGACGAGCTGCCCAATCCCCTCGACCTGCGCATCACCTGCACGGTGAACGGCACCGTGATGCAGGACGCCCGCACCAGCGACATGGTGGTCGACGTGCCCCATCTGGTGGAGCTGCTGTCGTCGGTCATGACCCTGCGGGCCGGTGACGTGTGCCTCACCGGCACGCCCGCGGGCGTGGGCGTGGCCCGCAAGCCGCCCGTCTACCTCCAGCCCGGGGACGTGGTCGAGACCGAGATCGAGGGCCTGGGCCGGCTGCGCAACCCCTGTGTGGCCGACCCCGCCAGCGGGTAGCCCCGGCCCCCTGGCAGGAGGAAGCCAGGCCCGAAACGCTACGATCTGCGGGCTGCCATGACCTCTTCCTCTACGCGAGTCATCTCCAACCGCGTCTCCGTGCGGCAGCGCCTCAGGGACATCTGGCGCTACCGGGAACTGCTCGTCGGCCTCGTGCGCAAAGAGCTCAAGGTCAAGTACAAGAACAGCGTCCTCGGCTTCTTCTGGTCGATGCTGAACCCGGCCCTGTACCTCTGCGTCTTCTACGTCGTCTTCCAGCTCGTGCTGAAGGCGGGCATCCCCAACTTCGCCATCTTCTTGCTGTCCGGCCTGTTGGTCTGGAACCTGTTCTCCACCGGCCTGCCCGGTGCCACCGGCTCCATCGTGGGCAATGCGGCCATCGTCAAGAAGGTGGCCTTCCCCCGCGAGATCCTGGCCATGGCCGCCGTGGGCGCGTCGCTCGTCCACTTCGTGCTCCAGGCCGCGGTGATGGTGCTCGCCCTCGTCGCCTTCCAGTACCCGCCCTCGCCCGGCTACCTGCTGCTGGTCCCGCTGGCCCTGCTCGCCCTGCTCCTCTTCACCTGCGCGCTGGGCGTCCTGCTGTCCGCGGTCAACGTGTACCTGCGCGACACGCAGCACCTGCTGGAGCTCACGCTGCTGGCCTGGTTCTGGTCCACGCCGATCGTCTACCAGTACCGCCTGGTGGCCGACCGCCTGCACGAGAACGCCTGGATCTACCGCCTCAACCCGGTGACGCCCATCGTCCTCACCTTCCAGCGGGCCATCTACGCCAAGACCGACCCCGCGGGCGCCCACATCCTGCCCCGGGGCGTCGGCCCCGAGTGGTACGCGGGCCAGCTCCTCGGCGTGATCGCCTTCAGCCTCGTGCTGTTCCTCGTCGCCCTCCACGTGTTCGGCCGCCTCGAGGGCAACTTCGCCGAGGAGCTGTGAGCGTGGCCGACCCCGCCATCACCATCGAGGACGTCTCCAAGCGCTTCCGCCTCTACCACGAGAAGTACACCTCGCTGAAGGAGCGGGCCATCCACTTCGGCCGCGTCCCCTACGAGGAGTTCTGGGCGCTGCGGGACATCGAGCTCGACATCGCCGAAGGCGAGACCGTCGGCCTCTTGGGCCACAACGGCTCGGGCAAGTCGACCCT
>DASYMT010000063.1:0-2987 GCA_036008925.1 Acidimicrobiales bacterium
GCAAGGATGTCACCGCCCTGTTGCAACAGCGGGCCGCGGGCTGAACCCAGGGTCGGCCCGCCTAGGCTTGACCCATGCGTCGTGTTCTCGGGGGCCTGCTCGTCGTGTCGCTGCTCGGTGCCGGGTGCGGCTCCTCCAAGCCCAAGTCGGCGGCCAAGACCACCACCACCAGCAGCTCTACCAGCACGACGGCGAGCACCGTGGCGGACGGGTCGGGCACGTCCACCACGGTGAAGGGCGGGCCGAATGCCACCGGCACGGGCAAGGGGGCGGTGGCGCCCGCCGGGGCGGCGGCGGTCGGCGGGACCGGGGGCAGCGGCGGCAAGGCAGGGTCGTCGGGCTCGTCGGCCAAGGGCGGCGTGCAGGCCGCGGCGCCCGGCACGTACACCTACAACCGCACGGGCAAGGCGCATACGTCGGCCTTCGGCGACCAGTCGCAGGACGGGCCGGTGACCCTGAAGGTCGACCCGGTGGCGGGCGGCGACCAGCACACGGTCCAGTCGGCCCAGGAGGGCGATTCGGAGCAGACCGTGCGGCTGCTGGCCGAGGGCGCGTACTTCACCCAGCTCAAGCAGTCGACCAGTGGCTTCGTGAAGGAGTTCCGGCCCGACCCGCCGGTGCTGGCTGTGCCCAGCGACCCCGCCGTGGGGCGCGAGTGGTCGTGGACGGTGACCTCGACCGACGGGCGCACCACGCTCAACGCCGCGTTCAAGGTGCTGCGCAAGGAGACGCTGGCCGTAGGGGCCGAGCAGGTGCCGACGGTCGTGCTGTCCGTGGTGCTGAAGGGCAGCGGCGACATCACCTTCACCACCGACTCCACCAACTGGGTCTCCTTGGCCAAGGGGCTGATCGTGCGGACGGACCAGAAGACCGACGGCAACATCGGCAGCGTCACGTTCACGTCGCAGTCGAGCCAGATCCTCCAGAGCACCAAGCCCGCGTGATCCTCTCGGCGCCCGCGGTGGACCCGGCCGAGCTGGAGGCCCGCACCGGCTGGTCGGTCAAGCCCCAGGGCGCGTGCAAGGGCGACGTCTGCGTGCCCCTGCCCGCCGGGCCGCTCACCGCCTCGGTGCTGAGCGAGCGGCTGGGGATGCCGCTCTTGCACGACGAGGAGCACGGGCTGTGGGCCCTGGGGCCGGAGACCGGGCTTACCGGCCGGGCGCTGACCACAGCCGAGGCGCCCGACCTGGTGCTGCCCACCGCGGACGGCGAACCGTTCGCCCTGCGCTCGCTGCGGGGCTCGAAAGTGCTGCTGGTCGCCTGGGCCAGTTGGTGAGGCTGCCGCTTCGACCTGCCCGGGTGGCAGGCGCTGCGCCAGGAGCTGCACCCGCAGGGGCTTGAGGTTGTCACCGTGGCCCTCGACACCGGTGGGGCGGACGCCGCCCGCCGATGGATCGAGATGGCCGCGCCTGCCCATCCGTCGTTGATCGACCAGGGCCATGTGCTCGACGAGCTGTTCGGCATCGTCAACGTGCCCAGCGGGGTCTGGATCGACGAGGCCGGGATGATCGTGCGCCCGCCCGAGCCTGCGTTTCCCGGCCCGCCCGTGTTCGCCGACATGCCCGTGCCCGAGGGCCTGCCTCCCGTGCTGGCCGAGACGCTCGCGGAGGCCCAGAAGATCAAGATCGAGCCGGAGCGGTACGTGGCCGCGCTGCGGTCGTGGGTCGCCACCGGCGCGCACGCGCTGTCGGCGGACGAGGTGGTGGCGAGGTCCGCGCCCCGCTCGGTTGCCGAGGCGGAAGCGGCCGCGTCGTTCGAGTTGGGCCAGCACCTGCACCGGGCGGGCGAGGTGGCCGCGGCCCAGCGCTGGTTCCGCCAGGCCCACCGCCTCGCCCCCGACAACTGGACCTACCGGCGCCAGGCCTGGAGCATGGTCGACCGCAACCAGGGCCGCACCGACGTGTACGAGGGCAGTTGGCTCGACGACGTGCGCGCCATCGGCGCCGAGAACTACTACGCCCCCCTGGACCTCTGACGCCCGCCCGCGCCTCGCGCCCGCCCGCCCGCGCCTCGCGCCGCTCGCACACGTGAAACGCTGAGGTGGAAAGCGGCCGTTTCCGGCCTGTTTCGACCTCAGCGTTTCCAGGGGAAGGGCGGGGGAGGGCCGGGGGAGGGCCTAGGCCACGTCGGCCCGGGCCAGCCAGCGGATGGTGAGGAGCACGGCCAGCACGGCCACCACCAGCGGCACCAACAAGGCCGCCTCCATCGACGAGCCGTTGGTCGGCAGGGCGTGCTTGGCGATACGGGCCACCACCGAGCGGGCGTGCACGTTGACCGACAGCCGCGCCGCCCCCCGGGCCGTGCGGGCCACCGCGCCCTCCCAGATCAACACGTAGGCGAACCCCCAGATCAACGCCCGCCGCACCCGCAGGCCCAGCCCGAGGAACAGGCAGCAGTAGGCCACAACCGCCACCACCGTCCCGGCCACCGCCCCCCGCACCAGCTCCACCCCGGCACCCGAGATCGACACGGCCAGGGCCAGGGGCACCACGGCCATGGGCAGGGCCACGACCAGCGCGGCGCCCAAGGCGGCGAACACCAACTGCCACCGGGGCACCGGCTTGAGCCACAGGTACACCAGCGTGCGGTCCTCGGCCGGGTCGCCCAGCACGGCCGAGGCGAACACCAACGACACCACCGGCACCAGCAGCCCGAGCCCATAGGCCTCGACGATGCCCTTGTAGACGCCGTCGTAGGTCCCCGTGTTCTGCGCCCGCAGCGCCACCCCGAGCAGCACGGGCACCAGGCCCAGCACGCCGAGCACGGCCAGCCGGCCCTTCGAGAGCAGCGACCCGAGCAGCAGCCGAAAGGCCGGGATCACGCCCGCACCGAACGCGCCGCCAGCACCGGCACCGACCTCGCCCGCCCCACTGCCTTCACTGCCCTCACCGGCGCTCCACCAGATACCGGAACACGCTCTCCAGGTCCTCGTCCAGCGGCACCACCTCGAGCAGCCGGGCCCCTCGCTCCCGGGCCACAACGGGCAG
>DASYMT010000064.1:0-11589 GCA_036008925.1 Acidimicrobiales bacterium
GCCTGGTCGGGGCGCGAGCTGGCGCTTGTGTTCGGCATCGTGTTTGGGCTCGGGTTGGGGGTGGTTGCCATGTTCGGCGTGGCGATGCTGGTCGGGCTCGTGTTCGGACTCCCGTTCCAACCGCTCCTTGCGGTAGGAGCGGGCGGCCACGACCAGGGTGCGGGCGCCGTCGAGCGACCGGGCCGGATCGGTGGACCGGACCGGGTCGCCGTAGGTGAAGTGCATGCCCCCGTGCAGGCCGTCGGCCTTGCGCGACTCCAGATGGGCCCGGGCGTCGAGGAAGGGCTCGGCCGATGCGAAGCCGATGGCGTCGAGGCCCGCCTCCGTCCCCAGTCGGCGCAGTTCCGCCGCCAGCGCGGCCAACGCCCCGGGATCAGCAGAGTCGGCGCGGTCGGCGCGGTCGGCGGCCGTGATGGGGGTCTGGGGCGCCGAGGGGCGGGCGGGCACAGGCCAATGCTTGCAGGGGCCGGAGGTGATCGGTCCAACCGAGGTCGCTCAACCGAGATCGGGCCGGTGCCGCGTCAGGGACCGACGCAGGGGGTGGCGGGGTGCCGCGCCAGCGGGTCGGAGGAGATCACCTACGCGCCGGCGGGCCGGAGGGGGTCGCCGGATGCGCCGCTAACGGGCCCGGAGCGGGCGGTCGCGCGGCGCCGAGCGACGGCCCCGACGCTCTGCCTCCTCGTTGCGGGCGGCGGCCGCATCCGCCAGGTCGGCCCGGATGCGCACAGGCGGGGCGGGGTCGCCTGATCCGGGTCCGTGCCACAAGGGCTCATCGGCCGACGGGGCGGGGCGGGTCCGTCCATTGGCCGAGGCAGGCCCGGCCGACGGCGACGTGGCCGGCGCGCGGTCCGGCGCTGTCCGGCTGGGGGCGGGCCGATTGCCCCCGCTCCGGCCCGCAGCCGCGCTGTTGGCCCCGGTCCGGTCGGCAGTGGCACGGTCCGCGGTGGCGCGGTCGCCAGCGGCTCGTTCTGGGGTGGCGCGGCTGGCCGCGGGGCGTTCTGGGGCAGCGCGGTCCGGGGCGGTGCGGTCCGGGGCGGTGCGGTTGGCAGCTTGGCGGTTGGGCGGCGGGCTGGAGGACTGGCGGCCCGCGGCGTCGCCGGTGGTGCCGCGGCCGCCCGTCGCACGGCCCCCATTGCCGTCGTCGGACGAGCTGGTCGAACGGCGCAGACGGCGCGACACGCGATCACCCTCCGCATCCTTGGACTCCGACGCGGTCGCCGGGCCCGGCGTGGACGGGCGTTGGGCCCGCGCTTGGCGGGCAGGCGGATCGGGGCGCGGCCCCTGATCGGCGCGCGGTGCGGGGCCACGGCGGATGACGATCGAGGCGTCGCCGTCGACGGACACCTCGCCCCGAGCGGCGGCGCCAGCCGCCCGGGGCGGGGGCGGGGGAACGACGGGGCGGGGCCGGGGGGGTGGCGCGGACCGCTCCTGGTGTCCCCGGCCCGGTGCGGGCTCGGTCGGCGCAGGACGGCCTCGCACGCGCTCGATCCGGGGCCTGGCCTCGCCTGCGGGCTCAGGCCTGCTGGCCCGGGCGGGCGACGGAGCGGGCCGCGAGGGCGACAGGGCCAGGGGCTGGTGGGTGCTCGACCCCCGCTCGGGCGGCGGCGTGCCATCGCGTGCCGCCCCCCTACGGGTCGGCGGCACGACAGGTCGAGCCAGATGGGACACCCGCTCGTCGGGCGAGCGCAGCGGCGGCGGCGGGGGTGGCGGAACGGCAGGCGCCCGCTTGGCGGGCGGGCGTCGGGCCGGGACCCGCTTGGCCGGCGCCTGTCGCTTGGCGCCCGCGCCTGCCCTCCGTGCTCCGGTCTTGGCCGCCGTCGTCTTCTTGACTGCCGTCGCCTTCTTGGCCGGGGCGCGCGTCGCCGCCTTGCCAGCCGCCGGTCTGCGGGCGGCCGACTGCTTCGCCGTTGCCTTCTTGGCCGTGCTCTTCCTGCCCGTGCTCTTCTTGGCCGCGGGCCTTTGGGCCGCCGACTTCTTGCTGGCCGACTTCTTGGCCGCCGTCGCCTTGCCCGTCGCCCTCGCGGCGGGCGCGCTCTTTTGGGCCGCGGTCGTCTTGCGGACCGCAGCCTTCTTGGCCGCGCTGGAGCGCTTCGCCGCCGTGCCCGGGCGCGACGCCGACTTCTTGGCCGTTCGGGCCCGTCCGGCCGACGTCAGGACCGGGCCCTTGGACGCCCCCGCCCGCCCGCGCCGCGAGCCCGCAGAGCGGGAGCCGGCCGTGTCGTCCGCAGGGTCGTCCGCGTCAGGCGACTCGAAGATGGGCGCGGCCCGACGACGACGGCCGGGCTCCACGTATCCGAGGTCGGCCGCCAACCGGTTCCGGCTGTGGAGCGTGCCGTCGCGGAGGTCGACCTCCCACTCGGCCGCTTGGCCGCGCTGGCGCGACACATAGGTGAACTGGACGATCCACACCGCGCCTTGGAGGTTCCATGCCCGCCAAGCCGCCTCATAGCCGCGCTCGGTGAGCCGCAGACCGCGGTCGGACAGGTTCCACAGCACCGAGTTCCCCAAGGCGAAGGCCGAGTCCCCCAGCCTGGCCTTGGCGAATGTCAGGCCGCGGGCACGGTTGATGACCTGCTGCTGCTCAGCGAGGATCGGAACGGCGAACCGGCCCACCCACTCCTCGTCGACAGCGGCGGCCCTGGCCACATCGGCGATGGTGGCGCCTGCCCTGAGCCGCGCCTGGATCTCGCGCGGCGTGAGCGTGCTCTCCGGACGCGGGCGGCGGCCGGGCGTTCTCGACTGCTGTGCGCCGTCGTCCGACCCCGCGGGCTCGCCCGTGCGCATCCGCTCGGCATCGTCGATCGTCGCCAACAGCGCGTCGTCGATGGCAACGACGAAGCTGCCCGACTTCGAGCCTTTGCGGGCGCTGAAGATGAGACCCTCGAGATCGGTGGTGAATCCGACGAGGTGGAGCTGTTGCACATTGCCCCCGGCGGAGGAGGCCCGAGCCTCGGACCTGTTTGGCGAGGCAACGTAGCAGCCAGGCCACCGCTGAACGCGGACCCCGGAGCGCCTGGGCACGCCACTGCCGTGTTCCCCGGTTGCTGGTCATCCGCTTCGGCGCACGTGGCGCAGCTCGGGCACGAGGCCGACCCCCGATAGGAGGCGCACGGCCCGGTGCACTTCGGCATCGATCACCACGGCATCGTCTGGCTCGCGCCCGCAGATGAACGTGACGACGCAGTCCTGGCAGGCGGCGGTGCCCTGGAGGCGGCAGTCGTCGCAGTCGATGGTGAGGCCCTCGTCCATGGGGAGAGCATGACGAGGGGGTGTAACAACTACGTCGGGGCAGGCGTGGGGTCGCAGAAATTCTCGAGACGGGACCGTAAGAAACCGCGAAGTCGGCCGTTTCCCATCGGAATCATCCGCTCAACGACAGGAGAACCGTGAAGAAGGTCCTTGCTGCTATCGCCTTTGCCGCAGTTGCACTGGTCGTCCCGGCCCAGATGGCGTCGGCCGACCCGTCGGCGAAGGAGTGCCACAGCATCACCGTCACGGTCAACGGCGAGAACGTCGTGGACCAGGCGGGGTGCAACGTCCTTCCTCCGCAGTAGCCCCAGCGCTGCGGGCTGCCGGCCCCGCTCCCGACCGACCCCCGGGGGCGGGGCTGGCCTGCCTCTGACCTGAGGCTGCTCTGACTTGAAGACATGAATCCGACTTGAAGACATGACGTCGTGGAGCACCGGGAGGCGACGCCCGCTGCTCGGGCCCGCTGGGAGGACCGGGGCCGGGCGGCGGGTCTTCGCCCGTCGAGACGTCGGCCCGGTGCGTCAGCCCAGTGCCGACGACGGGCCCCGGCGCAGCAGAGCCAGCAACTGCGACCGGGTGAGGACGTTGGCCCCCCGGGCCACCGCGCCCTCCTGCACCCGGCGGTCGTCCGAGGCCACCACCACCGGGCGGTGGAGCGGCACCCGGCCGACGAGGTCGAGGATGACGTCGTCGGCGGGCTGGTCGGCCGGCGAGAACACCACCCGCACGGGCGGGCGGGCCGCACCGGGCGGGCGGCGGACCACGGACGGGGCGGCCGTGTCCTGGTCGCCGTCGAAGACGACCTGGGCGTCGGCGCCCGTGCGGGCCACGAGCTCGGCCAGGGCGTCGACCAGGCGGTGGCGCTGCTCGGCCAGCGGCAGGTTTGGCCAGGCCGAGATGGTGGCGTTGTAGCCGTCGACCAGCACGACGACGCCGTTGGTGCGCACGAGGTGCTCGGCTGCCTCGTGCGTGTCGTCGAGGATGCCGGGCGGCAGCGGGACGGGCCGGCGGCGGGGCGCCGAGGGCTTCGGCGGGGCCGGGCTGGATTTGGCAGTGGGCTGGGCGGGGGGCGACGCGGCCAGGGGCGGGCCGGGCCTGGCGGGCGTGGTCTCGTCTGCGGACCCCGGGCCGGGCAGCAGCCCCATGGCGTCGTCGAGGCTCCGGGCGGCCGTGCGGGCTGCATCGGCCGCCTCGGCCAGGGCGGCGCGCAGCGCGGCGGCCTCGACCGGCGGGCCCGAAGGCGCAGGTGCTGCGGGGGGAGCTGCTGGCGGCTGCGTGACGGCCGCCTTTGCCTTGCTCTCGGCCGCGGCCTTGGACGCTTCGAGGGCCGCACGCAGGCGGTCGGCCTCCTGCCGCTCCGCGGCCAACTGCCCCTCCAGCTCCTGGACCTGCTCGACCTCGGCCTGCCGGGCCCGTCGAAGGGCGGCCAGCTCTCCCGCCGCCTCGGCCTCGCGGCCCTGGGCAGCGGCGGCGACGGCCTCCAGGCGGGCGATGTGCTCCTGGGCCGCCCGGAGCCGGCGCTCGGCCCGCTGCTCAGTGGCCACGTCCTCGGCCGCCTCGGTTGCCTGTTCCCTCTCGGCCGTCAGCCTGGCCAGCTCGTCGTCCCACCCGGGCGGGCGCACGAGGAACAGCCACGACGGCCTGCCCAGCTCGTCCTCGGCGCCTTGCGCGGCGGCGGCCACCCGAGCCCGGAACGGCTCGTCCTCGTCGAGCACCCGGCGTATGACGGCCACGCCCCGGGCGGGCAGCCGGGTGAACCGCAGCAGCGGCCGCAGGGCCCGGGGCGGCTCGACCGGAGTGCGTTCGGACAGGCCCAGTCGGGCCACCGCCCAGGCCAGTTCGACCGCCGGGCGCAGCAGTGCGTCGGCCCCGTCAGCGGGTGCCGTCGCCCACCTCGCTGTCCTCCAGCTCCTCGACCGCCCGGCCGCTGCCACACCACCGGCACGAGACCTCTTCAACCGCCTCCGTCAGGACCTGCTCGTCCTCCACGGTCAGCTCGCCGCCCACCGTGTAGTGGTGGAAGGCCCGGGTCTGGCGGGTGGTGACGACGTCGAAGCGCGTGAGGTTGCCGCACGCCGTGCACCGGTACCGTCGGGAGCCCACGCCGGCCAGACTACCGTCGCGGCGATGAACCCCCGGGTGCGTGCGGCATGCGACCTCCAGGTGGCCGAGGTCCGCGAGTTCGCCGGGCTTCACGACCTGTACGACGGCGTGGTACAGGACCTCAGCCCCGCCGGCGTCCGAGCCGGGCTGACCCGGCTGGGCGACGGCCCTCGCGACCCGGACGCCCATGACGAGGCCCAGTTGCAGGCCACCGAGGCCGGGCTGCGGGCGTGGTTCGATCTCGTCGAGGAGCACCGTCGCAGCCCGCTCCCCCACCTCGGCAACCTCGACCTGGCCTGCTACGACCGGGAGTATGCGCCCGCGGAGGAGCGCGACGAGGCCCGGCGCCGCCACCTGGCCGCCTGGCCTGAGGCCGTCGACGCGGCCATCGAGTCGATGGACCGGGTGCCCGCCGCGATCGCCGCCGCGCTGTTGAACGCCACCCGCGGCCTGGCCGCCGGCGTGCCCGAGACGGAGACGGAGGCGCTGGCCGCCCATCGCCGGCTGGTCGAGCACGTCGAGCACTTTGCCGAGCACGGCGACCCCGACCCGTCCTTGGGCGCGCCGGCCTTGGCCGCCGTGATGGGCGACCCGGAGGGCCTGCCGGTCGACCTCGGGCGACTGGCCGAGCGGGCCGACGCCGAGCGCGACCGCCTCCGGGCCCTGCTCAGCGAGGCCGTCGAGCGGTACCGGCCCGGGGCGCGCCCCGGCGACGTCATCCCCAAGCTTTTGGCCGACCACCCGAGCGAGCCGGAGCAGATCTACGCCGAGGCCCGAGCGCAGATCGACGAGGCCACCGAGTTCACGCTCGCCCGCGACCTGCTGCCCGAGCTCGGGGGCCAGTGCAATGTGGGCCCCGCGCCCGAGTCACGCCGATGGGCGATGGCGATGATGTCGTGGGCCGCGCCGCACGAGGCCGACGCGCCGTCTTGGTACTACGTCACGCCGCCCGATCCGTCGTGGACGCCGGAGGAGCAGGAGGAGTGGCTCACGGTGTTCAGCCGGACCACGCTTCCCGCCATCACCGTGCACGAGGTGACGCCGGGCCACTACGCCCACGGGCGCATGCTCCGACGGGTACGGGGCGAGGTGCGCAGCACGTTGTACTCCCTGTCGTTCGTCGAGGGCTGGGCCCACTACACAGAGGAGCTCTTCGTCGAGGAGGGCTTCCGGGCCGACGACCCGCGCTTCACCATCGGCATCGCCATCGAGGCGCTGATCCGGGTCACCCGCCTGGCGTCGGCCCTCGGGCTTCACACCGGGACAATGACGCTGGCGGAGTCGACGGCGCGCTTCAAGGAGGACGCCTTCCAGCTCGGGCCTGCGGCCGAGGCTGAGGCCAACCGGGCGGGCTACGACCCCGGGTACGGGCGCTACACGTGGGGGAAGCTCGAGATCCTGCGCACGCGTGACGAGGCCCGGGCCCGCTGGGGCAAGAAGTACAGCCATCGGCGGTTCCACGAGGCGTTGTTGTCGTATGGCTCGCCCGCCCTCGGCCTGCTGGGCAACGCCATCGGAGGCGACTGAGTCCTAATTCCTTGCGCATCGAACACATGTTCGCTTACCTTCGGGAACCGTGCAACGGAGTTTCGACGACCTGGGTGCGCCGCTGGCAGAGGTCACGTTCGTGGTGGTCGACCTGGAGACCACAGGCGGATCGCCGCCGGCCGACGCCATCACCGAGGTCGGCGCGGTCAAGCTGCGGGGAGGCCGGTGCCTGGGCACGTTCCAGACCCTGGTGAACCCGGGCGCCGCCATCCCGCCCGAGATCGTGTACCTGACCGGCATCACCCAGGCGATGGTGGTGCCTGCGCCCCGCATCGAGAGCGTGCTGCCGTCGTTCCTCGAGTTCGTGGGCGACGCCGTGGTGGTGGGCCACAACGTGCGCTTCGACCTCGGCTTCCTCCAGGAGAGCCTCCGGCGCCATCACTACCCGCGGCTGGCCAACCGGTTTGTGGACACGTGCCTGCTGGCCCGGCGGCTGGTGCGGGACGAGGTGGCCAACTGCAAGCTGTCCACGCTGGCGGACCACTTCCGGGTCGGGCACCGGCCCACCCATCGGGCGCTGGACGACGCCTTGGCCACCGGCGAGCTCCTCCACTGCCTGCTCGAGCGGGCGGGCAGCCTTGGGGTGCTGGCCCTCGAAGACCTGCTGGAGCTGCCCACCGTGAAGGGCCACCCCCAGTTGGCCAAGCTCAAGCTGGCCAACGACCTGCCCCGCAAGCCCGGCGTCTACATCTTCCAGGACGCCGGCGGGCGGCCGTTGTACGTGGGCAAGGCGGTCGACCTGCGCAGGCGGGTGCGCAGCTATTTCGGGGGCGACGACCGGCGCAAGGTGGGCCAACTGCTCCGGGAGACGCACGCCGTCGACCACATCGTGTGCGCAGGCGAGTTGGAGGCCGCGGTGCTGGAGGTGCGCCTCATCCACCAGCTCACGCCCCGGTTCAACCGCCAGGCCAAGCACTGGCGTCGCTATGCCTATTTGAAACTGACGCTCAACGAGCGCTTCCCCCGGCTGTCGGTCGTGCGCCAACCCAAGGAGGGCGACGGGTGCCTCTACCTCGGGCCGCTGCCGTCCTCCGGTGCGGCCAAGCTGGTGGCCGAGGCCATTGAGACGGCCACGCCGCTGCGGCGCTGCAACAAACCGGTGCCGCGCACGCCCCGACGCAGCGGCGCGTGCGCGCCCGCCCAGATCGGCGTGTCAACGTGCCCGTGCGCGGGCGAGATCGGCGAGGCGGGCTACCGGGCCATCGTCGACCAGGTGGTGGCCGGGCTGACGTCCGCGCCCGAGTTGCTGCTCGGGCCGTTGGAGCAGCGCATGCGGGCACTGGCCGGAGCCGCCCGGTTCGAGGAGGCGGCGATCATGCGGGACCGGGCGGGCGCATTGGCCCGGGCTATCGGGCGACAGCGCCGGCTCGACGCGCTGCGCCAGGCCGGAAGGCTGCTGGTCGAGGTGCCGGGCGAGGGCGGCGCCGTGCTGGACCATGGCCGGCTGGTGGCCGCGTGGGCGGGCGGGGACGGGCAGATGGCGATGACGTCGTTGGCGACGTTCGAGTCCGCAGGGGACGCCGGCGTGGGAGGCGTCGGCGTCCCCTGGCTGGGAGCGGGCCGGGGTGGCGAGGGGCCGGGGGCGGGGGCGGAATGTGGTGGTGGCGAGCCGGCTCACGGCGGCGGGCAGGGCGGCGCTCCGGATGGGGGCCGTGGCGGGGGCGGGCTGGCCGGGGCGCGGGATGGGGGCAGTAGCGTTGGCGGGCAGGCTGGCGGCGGCCGAGGTGCCGCGCAGGGGGAGGGCGGCGGCGGGCAGGCCGGCGGGCGAGGTGAGAGCAGTGGCACCGATCCCGGCGCCGAAGGGGCCGGCGGCCGAGGTGCTGGACAAGGGCCGGGCGGGCTGGCGGGCGAGCGAGGTGAGAGCCCTGGCACCCCTCCCGGCGCGGGCCGGGCCGGGAGCCGGCGGGCTGCGCAAGGGGCGGGCGGGGGCGCTGGCGTTCTCGGTCGGGCGGTGAGCGGCCCGCTGCCGCGGGACGTGGCCGACGAGGTGGCTTGCATCGCCAGTTGGCTCGACACCAAGGCGGCGCGGATCCGGCTGCTGAGCTGCGACGGCGAGCTGTCGTCCCTCCTCCCCCGCCTTCCGCGCTACGAGCCCCGGGGCAAGCAGGTGGTCGCATGAAGACCTTGTCCCCGTTGGGAGGCCCGGGCGCGTTCCACAGGCACTGTCCCTGTGGAAATGGAGCTTGTTGAGGGCGGGGCTACCGTGCGGGCATGCTCCACGCCTTCGTCCTCATCGACGCCGAGCCCGCCCGCATCGCCGACCTGGCCGGCGAGCTCACCGAGGTCGAAGGCGTGGCCGAGGTGTACTCGGTGGCCGGGCAGGACGCCGACCTCGTTGCCGTCGTCCGGGTCCGTCATCACGACGACCTGGCTGAAGTGGTGACGCGCCGCATCGCGGGTTGTAGCGGGATCCTCGCCACCCGGACGCTGGTGGCCTTCAAGGCGTACAGCCGCCACGACCTCGAGGCCATGTGGGACCTGGGCGCGGGTTAGCACCGCCGGGGACAAGGTGTGCCCGGCGCTGCAACGTGGGTTGCGGGGCGTTGCAACGTTGAGCTCCAAACGTTGAGGTCGAATCCGGCCGGAAATGGTCGTTTTCGACCTCAGCGTTTCAGGTGTACGGGGCCGTCCAGTGCCACGGGGCGGGCGGCTGTCCGCACCCGCGCCCGCCAACGCGGCCGCCCGGACCCGCGCCGAGCGCGCCGCCCTAACCCTGCCTCGGCCGCCGCGCCGAGCGGGCGGCTGTCCGCGCCCGCCAACGCGGCCGAGCGCGCCGCACCCCGCGCCCGCCACGCGGGCGAGCCCGCCGCCCCTAGTGCTGCGCCGCGTCCTTCGACACCTCGACCAACCGCTCCAACACCTCGCCTGCCCGGCCGCTGTCCACGGACTGGGCCGCCACCTCCAGCCCGTCGACCAAGTCAACAGCCAGCCCGGCCACCGTCACCGCCGCCGCCGCATTGAGCAGCACGATGTCGCGGTGCGGCCCGCCCCCGCCCTCCAGCACCCGCCGGGCCAGGTCGGCATTGGTGGCCGGGTCGCCGCCCCGCAGGGTGTCGAGTCCCACTTTCGCCAGGCCCAGCTCCACCGGGTCGACCACGAACGTCCGCACCACCCCGTCCTCCAGGGACAGGACCGTCGACGTGTCGGTCGTCGTCAGCTCGTCCAGCCCGTCATGCCCGTAGACCACCATGGCCCGCACCGCGCCGTTGGCGGACAGGACGCCGAGGACCTTCTCGGCCATGGCCGGGTCGGCCACACCGACGACCTGGCGCCGGGGCCGTGCCGGGTTGGCCAGTGGGCCCAAGAAGTTGAAGACGGTCGGCACCCCCAGCTCCCGCCGGGTCGGCATCGCGTGCCGGGAGGCTGCGTGGTACCGGGGGGCGAAACAGAACCCCATGCCCGCCTCAGCGATGCAGCGGCCAACCCCCGCGGGCCCGAGGTCGATCACCACGCCCAACGCCTCCAGCACGTCGGCCGACCCCGCGGCTGACGACGCGGCCCGGTTGCCGTGCTTGCACACCTTGGCCCCCGCGCCCGCGGCCACGAACGCGGCGATGGTCGAGACGTTGATCGAGTGGCTGCGGTCGCCGCCGGTGCCGCAGGTGTCGATGACGTCGGGCAGCCCGGCCGGGATCTCGACGGGCTCGGCGTGGTCGAGCATGGCCCGCACCAGACCGGTCATCTCCTCCACCGTCTCGCCCTTCATGCGCAGGCCCACCGCGAAGGCGGCGATCTGAGCCGAGGTGGCGTTGCCCTCCAGGATGTCGTCCAGCGCGGCGGCGGCCACCACCGACGTGAGCGACTCGTTCTTCATGAGCCGCCCCAAAACAGACGGCCAGCCCCCCAGCTCCTCCAAGGTCAACGACACGTCAGTCCCACCACAGGTCCCGGTCCAGCACCCCGCGGGCGATGAGCCCGAGCTGCACCTGCGTCGTCCCCTCCACGATCGTGAGCTGGCGGGCGTCCCGGTAGTACAGCTCAGTCAGGTGGTCCTTCATGTAACCCGCCGCGCCCAGGAGCTGCACGGCCATGCCCGATGCCCGCACGGCCAGCTCGGTGGCGTAGTACTTGGCCATCGACAGATAGGGCACCCACTCCTTGGTGAACTGCCCGCGGTCGGCCATCCAGGCGGCCCGATAGGTCAGGAGACGAGCCGCCTCGATCTCGGCCGCCAGCTTGGCGATCTCCCATTGCACGCCCTGGAAGTCGGCCTCCACCCGCCCGAACATCGAACGCTGTTGGGCGTACTCCACCGCGTACATGAGCGCGCCCTCGGCCAGGCCAATGCCCCGGGCGGCCACGATCGGGCGCATCGAGTTGAGGCCGAGCATGGCCAGCCGGAACCCGCCCACCTCGCCGATCACATTCGACCCCGGCACCCGCACGTCGGACAGCAGCAGCTCGCCGGTGTCGACACCGCGCACGCCCATCTTGCGATCCGTCGACCCGACCGACAGGCCGTCCCACGCCCGCTCGACGATGAACGCGGTCACAGAGTCGTGCTTGCGCTCCCCTACATCGGCCGACGTCTTGGCGAACACCGTGTACCAGTCGGCCTGCACCACGCCCGACATCCAGCACTTCACGCCGTTCAGGACCCAGTCCCCGCTCCCATCGGACGCTGGCACAGCGCGGGTCCGCATGCCCATCACGTCGCTGCCCGCCTGGGGCTCCGACAAGCCGAACGCG
>DASYMT010000065.1:0-11027 GCA_036008925.1 Acidimicrobiales bacterium
CGTCATCATGGACGTCGTCTACAACCATCTCGGCCCGGCCGGGAACCACCTCGGCAAGTACGGGCCCTACTTCACCGACCGGTACAACACGCCGTGGGGCGACGCGGTCAACTTCGACGGGCCGGACAGCGGGCCGGTGCGCGACTTCTTCGTCGACAATGCGCTGCTGTGGCTGCGCGACTACCACATGGACGGGCTGCGGCTCGACGCCGTGCATGCCATCGTCGACACGTCGGCCGTGCACATCCTGGAGTCGATCGGGTCGGCCGTGGTCGCGCTGGCCGCGCACGTGGGGCGCCCGCTGTGGCTCATCGCCGAGTCGGACCTGAACGACCCCCGGGTGGTGCGGCGGCCCGAGGTGGGCGGCTACGGCATGGACGCCCAGTGGAGCGACGACTTCCACCACGCCCTGCACGTGGCCCTCACCGGCGAGAAGTCCGGCTACTACGCCGACTTCCGGGGCCTGGCCGACGTGGCCGTCGCGTACAGGCAGGCGTTCGTGTACGCGGGCGCGTACTCGCGGGAGCGGCGGCGGGTGCACGGCCGGCTGCCTGTGGGCCTGCCCGGCTGGCGCTTCCTCGGGTACCTCCAGAACCACGACCAGGTGGGCAATCGGGCGCTGGGGGAGCGGTCGTCGCACCTCATGTCGGTGGGGCGGGTGAAGGTGGGCGCCGCCCTGGTGCTGCTGTCGCCGTTCGTGCCCATGCTGTTCCAAGGCGAGGAGTGGGCGGCGTCGTCGCCCTTCCAGTACTTCACCGACCACGCCGATCCGGAGTTGGGCGCGGCGGTGTCGGAGGGGCGGCGGCGGGAGTTCGCCTCGTTCGGGTGGGCGCCCGAGGACGTGCCCGACCCGCAGGCGGTGGAGACGTTCGAGCGGTCGCGGCTGCGGTGGGACGAGGTCGGGTCCGCGCCCCATGCCGAGGTGCTCGAGTGGCACCGGGCCTTGATCGGGCTGCGGCGGTCGGTGCCCGCGCTCACGGACGGGCGCATGGAGGACGTGCGGGTGCTGGTGGAGGACGGGGCCGGGTGGCTGGTCATGCAGCGGGGGCCGGTGACGGTGGCGGCCAACGTGGGGGCGGTGCCGGTGACGCTGCCCGCGGTGGGTTCCGTGCTGTTGTCGTCGGAGGCGGGCGTGCGGCTGGCCGACGGGATGCTCACACTGCCCGCGGACAGCGTGGCTGTGCTGCTGGCGGGGTAAGAGCGGTGCATGTCTGACTTCGAAGCCGAGGGCACGCTCCCCGTCGAGGACAACCCGCCGGGCATCAGCGGCGACAACGACATCGAGGGCGAGTTCCCGCCCGGCGACCGGCCCCGGGCCTCGACCGACTGGGGCACGACCGCCCGGGAGGAGCGGATGGACGAGCCGCTGGCCGACCGGGTCCGCCGGGAGGTGCCGGACCGGGTGCGGGCGGGCGACGAGCCGGTGGGCAGGCTGGTGGCGCCGGACGAGGGCATGATCGACGTGGACGACGAGCCCGCCGAGATCGCCACCATGACCGGCGACGACGCGGGCCTGTCGGCCGAAGAGGCGGCCATGCACATCACCGACTCCCCCTAGCCACCCAACGCGCTCTGGAGGACGGGCCGCGCCGAAAGCACGCGGTACGTCCTCCAGACGGGCTGGTGGTGGGGGAGAGGGGGAGCTAGTCGGCGGGGTGGATGCTGACCAGCAGCGAGACGAGGCCCTGCCAGCCCGCCTCGTCGGCCGGGTCGGGCAGCACGCGCTCGTGCTCCCACACCCCGTCCTCGATCCCCAGCAGGTACAGGCCGGGCTTGAGCTTGGCCAGGCCCGCCTGCGAGCCGGTGGTGAAGCTCACCGATGCCACGCCCGCAGCCGCCGCGGCGCCCCCCGCCGCGCCCCGCACGTCGAGCGAGAAGCCCAAGCGGGGCCTGCGGTCGAACTCGGCCCCGAAGGTGGCGGCGGGCGACGTGCGCACGTCCGGCGCGGCCGTCATGGTCCAGGCATAGAAGGGCAGCAGCGTGTCCCGGTCGAGCGGCCGGGGCGCGGGGATGAGGGCGTCGAGGTACACCGACTGCACGCCGCCCGCCACCGCCGCGGCCAGACCAGCGGTCGTGCCCAGCACGGCGATCCGGGCCGGGCCGTGCAACGAGGAGTCGCCCGATCGCATCCGGCGGGCCGGCACCACCCGGGCCCCGGCCTTGAGCACCGAGCCCGCCGCCTGACTCCCGGTCACGTACCCGACCGACAGGGCCCGCGCCGTGGTGCGGGCCAGCGCGGCCAGCGGCCCCTGCTCGCGCTCTTCGACCATGCCGTTCGGCCCGATGAGCACGTAGCTCGCCCCCACCGCACCCGCCGCGCCGATGAACTGCCGTCGACTGACCGCTCGCGACGCGATGCGCATCCCTGCCCCCTGGGTGCCCATAGCTGGTTCCTTTCGGCGCGCGGCAGCGCTGGCGCGCGGCCTTCACCGAAGGGTAGAACGCCCCAAGTCTCCCGGACAGGGCTGAATTCTGACGGTGACGGGCCGGGGCGGATGACTAGTCAGCCTGCCCGCACGACCTCGCCGTGTCGGTCGAGCTGGTCCATGCGGACGGGGCCGAGGTCATGGAGGATGCGCCTGGCCTCCTCGGCCTCGGCCGGGTCGTCGGTGTGCACGGCCACCAGCACCCCGCCCCCAGCCAGCAGGTCGCGGTAGCCCATGTCCCACATGCGCTCGAACCCCGCCCACAGCGCGCCCGCAGTGCCCCCCGCCACCGCCCCGCTCACCGCGCCCGCCAGCATGCCGATGCCCAGCGCGGTGCCGAAGCCGGGGATGGCGATGGCCAGCGCCCCGCCCAGCGCCCCGAGCAGCGCGCCTGCGCCCCCGCCCACCACCGCGCCCTTGGCCAGGCCTGCGCCCGCCGTGTTGCTGGCCTCGGCCAGGTCCTCGGGCGAAGCCGACTCGGGCTGCTCGTCGCCCCGGGTCAGCACTGACAGCCTGCCCTCGGGGATGCCCGCGCCCCGCAGGGCGTCGACCGCCTTCTGGGCCGTCTCGACGTCGTCGAACACGGCGACGATGTGGTTCTCGGCTTTGTCAGGGCTCGCGCTCATGGGTCTGTCCATACCCATCGAGGGGTAGGGCAGAACGATGACCGTGCACGACGCCGTCGTCGTCGGGGGCGGGCCCGCGGGCCTGGCCGCCGGCTTGTGGCTGGCCCGCTACCGCCGCCGGGTCGTCGTGGTCGACAGCGGCGAGCACCGCAACCGCTGGGTGGACGAGGCCCACGGCTACCTGGGCTTCGACCCGATCAACCCGGCCGAACTGCTGGAGCGGGCCGGGGCCGACCTGGCCGAGTACCCCGAGGCCTCGCTCCGGACGGGCCGGGTCACGAGCGCCTTGCGCACCGACGGCGGCCTGTTCGCCCTCGACCTCGAGGACGGCGACGCCCTCACTGCGCGCCGCCTGGTCCTGGCCACCGGCGTGGGCGACGTGTTCCCCGAGGTCGACCGCTTCTTCGAGCACTACGGGGCCGACGTGTTCCACTGCCCGACCTGCGACGGCTACGAGGCCAAGGGCAAGGACGTGGTGGCCCTGGGCTGGAGCGAGGAGGTCACCGGGTTCGCCCTCACGCTGCGAGGGTGGGCCAGGTCCGTCACGGTCGTCACCGACGGCCGCCGCTTCGAGGGCGACGACGACTGCCGGGCCCGGCTCGACGCCAACGGCATCGCGGTCCTGGAGGACGATGCCGTCGCGTTCATCGGCAGCCGCGGCGACCTGCAAGGCGTGCGCCTGCGGGGCGGGCAGGTCCTGCCCTGCGCCATGGCCTTCTTCACCATCGGCCACCGCTTCCACGCCGCCCTTGCCGACCAGCTCGGCTGCGAGCGCACCGACGAGGGCTGCGTCGTTGTCGACCACGAGGGCTGCACCACCGCGCCCGGCGTGTACGCGGCGGGCGACCTGGTGCCCGGGCTCCACTTGGTGCAGGTGGCGGCGGCCAAGGGCACGGTGGCCGGGGTGGCCTGCGCCCGCTCGCTGCGGGGTGAGGGGGGCGAGGCCGAGGAGTGGCAGGGCGAGGTGGTGGGGTATGCAGGCCGCATGACCCAGCAACGAGACGAAGGCGCGGCCCGCCAGGAGATCGACCAGCTCGACCGGGAGATCGACGAGGTCCGCAACCGGGTGGCGGCCGAGCACGGGGAGGACGAGCCCCGCTTCATCGACGAGGGCGCGCTCAGCGAGGACCAGCCGGTGGACGACACCATCGCCCCGCCGGGCTGACCTGCGCTTTTCTCGCCTTTGACCCGCCGTTCGGGTGCGGGGCGGCGGGCTCGTGAAAATTTTCTCCGCAGGCTGGTTTCGGACCGGGGCGGGCGGGGCAGAACTGTTGTGTCCCGCCCCCCGGGAGCCCCACATACCGGGGAGGCCGTTGTTCGAATCGGCCTCCCCGGTATGTGAGCAACAAGCGCCCCGCTTGGGGCGCTTCGTTGCGTTTGGGGGGTTGTGGCGGGAACGGTTCCGAGGTACAAACACCTCAATGGCGCTGCAATTGGGACTCGACGTCTCCCAGGCGGGGCCGGTGACCGTCGTGGTGGTGCGGGGCGAACTTGACCTGGCCAGCGCCCCCGACCTGGACCGTCTGCTGCGTCTCCTCTCGGACTCCGGCGCGCTCGACGTGGCCGTCGACCTGGGCGACTTGGCGTTCGTGGACTCGCACGGCCTCGACGTGGTCGTGGCCTGGCGGGAGCGGTTCGCAGCCCGCGGCGGCGGCCTGCAGGTGCGCAGGCCCGGCCGGCTGGCCCGCCACCTGCTCGACACCATGGGCGTGGCCCGCGGCATCGTCGCCCCCGACCCGGCCGCCCCCCGGCTGCTGACCGCGTAGGGCTGCGACCGCTCAGGGCAACCGCTTACGCCGCGGCCACCGCCGCGTCGGGGGCGTCGGCCAGCATCTCGAGCACGGCCGCCTCGATGGCGCCTTGGGTGGAGAGCTGGCCGAAGGCGACGTCGGCCCCCAGCTTGGTCAGCGCGCCGCCGATGGTGACGCCCGCCTGGTAGCGGTCCACCACACGGGGGTCGATGTACGAGGAGCGGCAGACGGCGGGCGTGTTGCCCAGGTAGTGGGACACCTCCTTGACTGCCCGCACCACGGCCCGCTTGCGGGCGGTGGGCGACGTGGCCTCGGTCGACACGGCCAGGGCCACGGCGCACAGCACGGTGGCGTTCCAGGTGCGGAAGTCCTTGGCCGTGAAGTCGCCGCCGGTCAGCTCCTTGACAAAGGCGTTGATGTCGGCCGACCGCACGTCGCACCAGGAGCCGTCGCCGTCTCGTTGGTACGCCAACAGTTCCGGATTGCCGCCCCTGCGGGCCTTGAGGGCGGTGACCACCTCGCACACGTCGAGGTCGACGATCGACTGGATGCGGCGCTTGCCGCTCTTGGCCGTGTAGTCGAAGGTGACGATGCCGTCGCGCACCTTCACGTGCGACTTGCGGATGGTGGCCAGCCCGTAGGTCTGGTTCTGCTCGGCATAGCCCTCGGTGCCGATGCGGAAGAAGCCGAGGTCGAGCAGGCGGGTGGCGCAGGCCAGCACCCGCTCCCGGTCGAGTTCGGGGCCCCGGTGCTGGAGCCGCTCGCACAGCGCGGCCCGCAGCGCGGGGAGGGCCGCTGCGAACTCCAGCATGTGGTCGAACTTCTCCTGGTCCCGCCGCAGCCGCCAGCGGTCGTGGTAGCGGTACTGCTTGCGGCCCCGGGCGTCGGTGCCCACGGCCTGGATGTGGCCGTGGGGCCAGGGGCAGATCCACACGTCGGTCCAGGCAGGCGGGATGGCCAGGGCCCGGATGCGGTCGAGGGTGTCGGGGTCATCGACCCGCGCCCCGTTGCAGTCGTAATAGGCGAAGCCGCGCCCGGCCCGGCGGCGGGTGATCCCGGGCGACGAGCAGTCGGCGCGGCGCAGTCTCGGCATAGTCGCCCTCATACCCTGCGTCTGGAGGACATACCGCGCCGAAAACACGCGCTATGTCCTCCAGACGGGGAGCGGCTAGCGGTCCTGGGCCGCCTCCTGCTCCAACTCCTTCTCCTTGGCCTTGGCCTCGTGGGCCTTGGCCTCGGCCCGGGCCTCGGTGGCCTCGCGCTCGGCTTGGCCCCGCTCCTCCTGGGCCTGGCCCTCGCGCTGGAGGTCGGGGTTGTTGGTCAGGTCGCCGACCGCCTCTTTGGCCTTGCCCTTCGCCTCTTCGAACACGCCCATTGGCTTCGCTCCTTGTGTGGGGGGTTGCTCGCCCGCGTACCCATTCCGCTTACGCCAGCAAACCGGCGGTGCGCAGGGCGGGGGCCAGCTCCCGCTCCCAGAAGCCGAAGAACCCGTGCTGGTCCCGGCCGACCTGGTGCAGGTACACGTGGTCGTAGCCCGCGTCGGCGTAGGCCTTGACCTGCTCGACGTGCCGGTCCACGTCGGGCCCGCACACCACCGCCTCGGCCACCATGTCCTCGGTCACCATCTCGGCCGCCTGCTCGAAGTGCCTGGGCGTGGGCAGGTCCTGCGAGAGCTGGCCGGTGATGCCCGCGTTGGGCCACACGGTATGGGCCGTCTTGCGGGCCTCGGCCTCGTCGGCCGCCCAGCACACGTGGACCTGGCCGTACCTCGGCCCGTCGCCCCCGGCCCCCTCGAAGGCGGCGATGACCTCGGCCTTGGGGGCCACGCCCCAGAAGCCGTCGCCCACCCGGCCCGCCAGCTCGGCCGCCTTCTTGCCCGCGGCGGCGACAATCAGCGGCGGCGGCGACTCGGGCAGGGTGAACAGGCGGGCGTCCTCCACCGTGTAGTGCTCGCCGTGGTGGTTGACGGTGCCGCCCTCCCACAGTGTGCGGATGACCTCGACCGCCTCCTCCAGCATGGCCAGGCGGATCTCGGCAGGCGGCCAGCGGTCGCCGTGGATGTGCTCGTTGAGGGCCTCGCCCGACCCGACGCCGAGGAAGAAGCGCCCGGGCATGAGGGCCTCGGCCGTGGCCGCGGCCTGGGCCACGATGGTGGGGTGGATGCGCACGGTGGGGCAGGTCACGCCGGTGCCCAGCCGGATGCGGGACGTGGCCTGGGCGATGGCCCCCGCCACCCCCCAGACGAACGGGCTCTGGCCCTGCTCCTCGGTCCACGGGTGGAAGTGGTCGGAGACGCCGAGGAACTCGAAGCCCAGCTCCTCGGCCCGCACCGCGAAGTCGACGAGGTCTCGGGGCGGGTGCTCCTCGCTGGACAGGGTGTAGCCGAGCTGGATGGTCATGCCGGGGTCCTACCCCGTGAGCGCGGCCCCCATGAGGTCTTCGAAGTTGGTGCGGTAGAAGCGCTCCTGGGCCGCGGACGACACGCCCGCCAGCGACCGCTCGAAGCGGCCCAGCGGGTTGCGGCCGCCCTCCACATGCGGGAAGTCGGAGGAGAACAGGAACACGTCGTCGCCGCCCTGCTCGATGCACCAGCCCGCGTCCTCGTGCGGATACGGCGTGACCCGGATCTGGCGGCGCACGTACTCGCTCGGTTCTAAGTCGAGCTGCTGGAGGCGCTCCTCGTTCTTGCGGAAGGCCCCTGCGGCCGAGTCCATCGAGCGCATCCAGCCCGGGACCCACGCCGCGCCCTGCTCGATGACGCCGATGCGCAGGCCGGGGAAGCGGTGCAGCACGCCGTCGAAGATCATGGTGGCGAGCGTCTGCATGGGCGGGTAGGCGATGGCCATGTAGTCCACCGAGCGGAAGTTGCCGTCGCCCCCGTGGAAGTCGGGGACGGGCGGGAGGCCGTTCTCGAAGTAGGCGGGGTCGAGCAGGCGCCCGCCGCCGCCCACGTGCAGCACAACCGGGAGGCCGGCCTCCTGCGCGGCCGCCCACACCGGGTCGAGCCCGATGTGGCTCGGGGAGTGCCCGGGCGGACAGGCCGAGGCGATCATCAGCGCCTTGCAGCCGAGTTCGAGGGCCTCGCGGGCGAAGGCCCCGGCGCGCGCCACGTCGGCCAGGGGCACGTAGCCCACGGGCAGCAGCCGGGGGTCGATCGAGCAGAACTCGACCATGCCCCGGTTGTGGGCCCGGGCCAGTCCGTAGGCCAGGTCCATGTCGCCGCTGTGCTCGGCCTCCTGGAGTTGTTTGTTGGCAAACGTGTTGAAGACGAGCTGGCTGGCGAAGCCGAGCAGGTCGAGGGCGCGGGGCCGGTCGTCGCGCCGGAACGAGCCCAGGGCCGACCAGTTCTTGCGCAGCCAGATCTCGGCCTCGGCCGCGGCCCGGTAGCCGGGGTCCTGGTGCTTGCGGTCGAGGCTGTCGATGTCGAAGGCGGTGTCGGGGCCCACGTTGGCGGTGAAGAGGGGCTTCATGCGGGGCCGCACGTCGGCGTCGGCGTACTGCACGAACCAGTCGGGCGACTCCATGAGATGCGAGTCGGCATCGTGGATGATGCGCACCGTCATGCGCGGCGACAGTAATAGGGTCGCCCCGTGGATGTCCTTGTGGTGGTGGGCGAGGCCGATCCCCCGGGCTGGCTGGCGACGCGGGCGGGCCACGTCCTCAAGGCCGGCCCGGGCGACCTCGACCCCGAACTGGTGGCCCACATCAGGACGCACATCCCCCGCATGGTCGGCGTGTACGGCGACCCGGCGGTGGCCGAGCGGCTGCGCCAGCACGGCTTCCCCGTCTCGGTGGTGGAGGACGACGCCGGGCCGCCCATGGACACGGCCGACTCGCTGCTCGACCTGGTGGGCAACACGCCGATGGTGCGGCTCGACCGAATGGCCCGCAACCTGTCGTGCCACGTGCTGGCCAAGCTCGAGTTCCTCAACGCGGGCGGTTCGGTGAAGGACCGGCCGGCCGTGGCCATGATCGACGCGGCCGAGCGGGACGGGCGGCTGAAGCCGGGGGGCACGATCGTGGAGCCCACGTCGGGCAACACCGGCGTGGGCCTGGCCATCGTGGCCGCCCGCCGCAAGTATCGCTGCGTGTTCGTCATGCCCGACAAGATGAGCGCCGAGAAGATCGCCCTGCTGCGGGCCTACGGGGCTGAAGTGGTGGTGTGCCCCACCGCGGTGCCGCCCGAGCACCCCGACTCGTACTACTCGGTGTCCGACCGGCTGGCGGCCGAGATCCCGGGCGGCTTCAAGCCCGACCAGTACCACAACCCGGCCAACCCGGAGTCGCACGTGCAGTCGACGGGTCCGGAGGTCTGGCGGCAGACGGCAGGCCGGGTCACCCACTTCGTGGCAGGCATCGGGACGGGCGGGACCATCACCGGCGTGGGCCGGTCGCTCAAGTCGCTGTCGGGGGGCGCCGTGCAGATCGTGGGCGCCGACCCTGCGGGCTCGGTGTACTCGGGCGGGACGGGCCGGCCCTATCTGGTGGAGGGGATCGGCGAGGACTTCTGGCCCACCACCTACGACCCGTCGGTGGTCGACCGGGTGGTGATGGTGAGCGACCGGGACTCGTTCCTCACGGCCCGCGCTGTCACCCGGGAGGAGGGCATCCTGGTGGGCGGCTCTGCCGGGACCGCGGTGTGGGCCGCGCTGCACGTGGGGGCGGAGCTCGGCCCGTCGGACGTGGTGGTCGTGCTCATCCCCGACTCGGGCCGGGGCTATCTGTCCAAGCTCTACAACGACGGCTGGATGGCCGACTACGGGTTCCTGCGCTCGACCGGGCCGACCATTGCCGACGTGTTGGCCCGCAAGGACGGCGGGCTGCCGACGCTGGTGCACGTGCACCCGGACGAGCCGGGGCGGGACGTGATCGCCGTGCTGCGGGAGTACCAGGTGTCGCAGGTGCCGGTGGTGAAGGCCGAGCCGCCGCTCGCCGCGGCCGAGGTGGTGGGCTCGATCTCGGAGCGGGACCTGTTGGAGAAGGCGTTCACCGACACTGGCGTGCTCGACCGGCCGGTGGGCGAGGTCATGGGGCCGCCGCTGCCCACGGTGGGGGCGGGCGAGCCGGTCGATGCCGCGGTGGAGGCGCTGGAGGGGGCGTGGGCCGTGCTGGTGCTGGACAGCGGGCACCCGGTGGGGATCGTGACCCGCTCGGACCTGTTGGACTTCCTGGCCCGGCGGGTGCCGTGAGCGACGGCCCCGGCTCCGGCGGCGGCTCCAGCGACGGCGGCGGCGGCTCCGGCGACGACGGCGGGTTCGGCTTCGAGACGCGGGCCATCCACGTGGGCCAGGACCCCGACCCGGCCACCGGCGCGGTGGTCACGCCCGTCTACCTCACGTCGACCTATGCCCAGGAGGCGGTGGGCAAGCACAAGGGCTACGAGTACTCGCGGTCCGGCAACCCGACCCGCACCGCGCTGGAGCGGTGCCTCGCCTCGTTGGAGGGGGCGGCCCACGGGCTGGCTTTCGCCAGCGGCTTGGCGGCCGAGGACGCGGTGCTGCGGCTGCTGTCGCTGGGCGACGGGGTGGTGTTGTCGACCGACGCGTACGGGGGGACGTACCGGCTGATCTCCAAGGTGCACACGTCGTTGTCGCACACGGCCGTCGACCTGACCGACGCCAGTGCGCCGTGGCCGGTTGGGGTCAAGATGGTGTGGGTCGAGACGCCCACCAACCCCCGGCTGGCCGTGGTCGACATCGCCGCGGTGGCGGCCCGGTGCCGTGCGGTCGGCGCCTTGTGCGTGGTCGACAACACCTTCGCCACGCCGTACCTGCAACAGCCCTTGGCCCTGGGCGCCCACGTGGTGGTGCACTCGTCGACCAAGTACCTGGGCGGGCACTCCGACGTGGTGGGCGGGTTCTTGGCCGTGGCCGACGACGGGCTGGCCGAGCAGTTGCGGTTCCTCCAGAACGCGGTGGGCGGGGTGCCCGGGCCGCTCGACTGCTACCTCGTGTTGCGGGGGGTGAAGACGCTGGCGGTGCGCATGGACCGGCATTGCTCGAATGCGGCCGAGGTGGCGGCCATGCTCCGGGCCCATCCTGGCGTGGAGGAGGTCTTCTACCCGGACGCGTCCGAGGTGGCGGCCCGGCAGATGCGGGGGTTCGGCGGGATGGTGTCGTTCACCGTCCGGGGCGGGGAGGCAGTGGCCCGGGACGTGGCCGCCCGGACGCGGGTGTTCACCTTGGCCGAGTCGCTCGGGGCGGTCGAGTCGCTGATCGAGCATC
>DASYMT010000066.1:0-4856 GCA_036008925.1 Acidimicrobiales bacterium
CCCCCACCGATGGCGACGAGGCCGGCGCGCCCGCCGTCATCGCCGCCGCGGGCTAGAGCCCCCGCCATGCCGGAGCGCAAGCTCCCCACCTCCCGGATCACCCGGGCCCTCAAGCCCGCGGCCACGTCGGCCAAGGCGGCCATCGCCCAGGGCGCGGCCTGGGCCCGCACCCGCAGCAGGCCCGAGGACGAAAAGGCGCAGCGCCAACTCGACCAGGCCATCCGGTCGGCTCAGCAGGTGGCCGAGCTCATGGGCGAGATGAAGGGCGCCTTCATGAAGATCGGCCAGCTCCTCTCCTTCGCCGACACGGCCATGCTCCCGCCCGAGGTCCGCGCCGTGCTCGCCTCCCTCCAGGCCGACGCGCCGCCCATGGCCTACGAGCTGGTGGCCGAGGTCGTGACGGCCGAGCTGGGGCAGCCCCCCGGCCAGGCCTTCGACTGGTTCTCGCCCGAGCCCATCGCGGCGGCGTCCATCGGGCAGGTCCACATGGCCGAGCACCAGGGCCGCCAAGTGGTGGTCAAGGTCCAGTACCCGGGCGTGGCCGACGCGGTGGCGGCCGACCTGAACAACGCGGGCCTCATGGCCGCCATGGTGAGCACCATCCGTCCCTTCGTGCGGGCCTATATGGGCCACCTCGACGTCAAGGCCCTGGCCGACGAGCTCAAGGACCGCGTCCTCGAAGAACTCGACTACACCACCGAGGCAGCCAGCCAACAGGCCTTCGCCCAGGCCTTCGAGGGCCACCCCTTCATCCGCATCCCCGAGGTCGTGCCCGAGCGGTCCACCGCCCGCGTCCTCACCACCGCCTACCACGACGGCATGCGCTGGGCCGCCGCCGTCCAGGCCGACCAGGATCTGCGCGACACCTGGGGCGAGGTCGTCTACCGCTTCGTGTTCGGCAGCCTCTACCGCCAGGGCCTGGCCAACGCCGACCCCCATCCGGGCAACTACCTGTTCCACGAGGACGGCACCGTCACGTTCCTCGACTTCGGCTGCATCAAGCGCTTCACCGCCGAGCACCGCGAGCGCCTGATCGACATCGGCCGGGCCGTGCTGGCCGACGACGCGGCCCGCTTCGCCCATGCCATGGCCGCCGCGGGCTTCGGCCCCGAGGCCCGCGAGCCCGACCGCCTCTACGCCGCGCTGCGGCCCAACTACCTCCCCGTGCTCGAGGCCCAGCCCTGGACGTACTCGCCGGAGACGACGAAGGCCATTGTCGACGCCAACCTCGGCATGACCGAGGAGTACCGCCGCATCGCCCGCCACTTCGAGGTCCCGCCCGACTACCTCTTCCTGGGCCGGGTGGCGCTGGGCACCCATTCGGTGCTGAGCGGGCTGCGGGCCACCGGGCACTGGCGCTCGGTGATCTCCGAGCTGTGGCTGGGCGCGCCGCCCGAGACCGAGTTGGGCCGTGTCGAACAGCGTTGGCGCGCCCGTAACACCCACGACACCAAGCCGTCGTAGCGTGGGGGCATGACCACCTTCGTCCTCCGCGTCTGGCTGCCCGACCGGCCCGGTGCCCTCGGCGCGGTGGCCAGCCGCATCGGCGCGGTGCGGGGCGACCTGGTCGGCATCGACATCCTGGAGCGGGGCGCAGGCCGGGTCATCGACGAGCTGGTGGTCGAGCTGCCCGAGGACGACCTGCTGGCCCTGCTGGTGCAGGAGATCTCCCAGGTCGACGGGGTCGACGTGGAGGACGCCCACGCCCACCCGGCGCCGGTGGCCGACCCCCGGGTCGACGCGCTGGAGACGGCCGCCACCCTGGTCGAGCAGGCCGACCGGCCCGCGCTGTTCAAGGGCCTCACCTCGCACTTGGCCTACGCCCTCGAGGCGGAGTGGGTGCTGGTGTCGATGGGCGGCGAGGCGGTGGCCGCGGTGGGCGAGACCCCGCCCATGGCGTGGATCGCCGCCTTCGTGGCGGGGACACAGTCGTCGGCCGCGGTGGCGGCGGGGGAGTGCGGCCCCGACGACGTGGCCTGCGCCTGGCTCGACGACCACGAAGTGGCCGTCGTCCTCGGCCGCAGAGGCCGCCCGTTCCGCGCCCGCGAGCGCCGCCAGCTCGCCGCCCTGGCCCGCATCGCAGGCCGCCGCCTGGTCGAGCTCCCCGCCTGACCGCGCTGCCTTCTTGACCGCGCTGCCCTTCTTGACCGCGCTGCCGCTCCTGGCGCGCAACGGCCCAATGGACGCTCAGGAGGAGCCCGAGTCCATGCCCGCGGCCCAGCCCCGGGAGCGCTCCACGGCCCGCTGCCAGCCCGCGTAGCGGGCGTCGGCCCCGCCCTTCGAGGCCACCGGCGTGAACTCGGCGTCCAGGGCCCAGTGCCCGGCCAGCTCCTCGGGCGACGACCACACCCCCTCGGCCAGCCCGGCCAGGTAGGCCGCGCCCAGCGCGGTGGTCTCCTGCACGACGGGCCGGGCCACCGGGACCTGGAGCTGGTCGGCCTGCATCTGGAGCATGAGGTCGTTGGCCGACGCGCCGCCGTCGGCCCGCAGCACCCGCACGTCGTGGCCCGAGGCCCGGCACATGGCCTCGACCACGTCGCGCGTCTGGAAGGCCATGGCCTCCAGCACGGCCCGGGCCAAGTGGGCCCGGCCCGTCCCCCGGGTCAGCCCCACCACCGTGCCCCGGGCGTAGGGGTCCCACCACGGGCTGCCGAGTCCGGTGAAGGCGGGCACCAGGTAGACGCCCTCGGTGTCCGGCACGGTGGCGGCCAGGGCCTCGACCTCGTCGGCCGAGCGGATCATGCCCAGCCCGTCGCGCAGCCACTGCACGGCCGCCCCAGTCACGAACACCGCGCCTTCGTAGGCATAGGCCACGGTGCCGTCGGCCAGCTCCCAGCCCACCGTGGTCAACAGGCCGTCCACCGGCTCCGGGCACGTCGGCCCCACGTTCATCAGCACGAAGCTGCCGGTGCCGTAGGTGTTCTTGGTCATGCCCGGGGCGAAGCAGGCCTGGCCGAACAGGGCCGACTGCTGGTCGCCCGCGATGCCGCTCACCGGGATCCCGGCCCCCACCGGCCCGTCCGCCGTGACCCCGAACCGGCCGCTCGACGGGCGCACCTCGGGCAGGCACGACTCGGGCACGCCGAACAGCGAGCACAGCTCAGGCGACCAGACCCTCGACCTGATGTCGAACAAGAGGGTTCGACTGGCGTTCGACGGGTCGGTGGCGTGCACGCCGCCCGCCGAGCCGCCGGTGAGGTTCCAGAGCACCCACGAGTCGACGGTGCCGAAGGCCAAGTCGGGGTTGGACCGGTCGACCCCGCCCTCGGTGAGCAGCCACTCCAGCTTGGTGGCCGAGAAGTAGGGGTCGAGCACCAGGCCCGTGCGGGCCCGCACCAGCTCCAGCGCGCCTGTTTCTTGCAGGGCCTGGCAGCGGGCCGCGGTGCGCCGGTCCTGCCACACGACGGCCCGGCTCAAGGGCCGGCCTGTGCGCCGGTCCCAGACAACCGTCGTCTCCCGTTGGTCGGTGATCCCGATGGCCGCCACCGGTTGGTCCAGTTCACGAACCAATTCGGACAAGGTGGTGCCAACCGCGGCCCAGATGTCGTCGGCGTCGTGCTCCACCCAGCCGGGACGGGGGAAGTGCTGGGGGAACTCGCGATAGGACCAGCCCGCCGGTTTGCCCGCTTCGTCGACCGCGAAAGCCCGGACTCCGGTGGTCCCTGCGTCGACGGCAACCGTTACAGCCATGAAAGGTGAACGTAGCCAAACTGTTGACGCCCCCGTCAGGCCGGGTCACAATCGGCGGCCTTAACCCGGAGGGGGTGGCGCATGCGAGTGCATCGGCGGCCGTTGGCGGTACTCGTCGTTGTCTGTCTGGCGGTTGCGTTCCAAGGAGCGCTGGCCGGACCAGCCGCAGCCCGGGAGCGATCTGGCGGCACAGGCGCAGGCAAGGCAAAGGGCGCCGACCTGGCCACGCTCAACGCCAAGCGCTGGATCGTGCAGCTCGACGGCGGCGCGCTCACCCAGCGGGTGCCCCGCACCGGCAGGCTCGACGTGGCCAGTGCCGCATCGCAGAGCGCGCTGGCCGACATCCGCGTCCAGCAGGACCAGTTCCGCACCCGCCTGGCCGCGGCCGTGCCCAGCGCGCGCGTGCAGCGCAGCTATGAAGTCGTGCTCAACGGCCTGGCCGTGGCCATGAACAGCGACCAGGCCGCCACGGTGCGGGCCATGTCCGGCGTCCGGGCCGTCACCCCCGACGTCGCCTTTCACCGGGACATGTACGCCACGCCCCAGCAGATCGGCGCGCCCGCGGCCTGGGAGGCGCTGGGCGGGCAGGCCACCGCGGGCAGCGGCGTGAAGGTCGCCATCATCGACAGCGGCATCTACGTCACCTACGACGGCGACGCCTACGCAGGCAACCCGTGCTTCGACGACACGGGCTACACCGCGCCTTCGGGCTACCCCAGGGGCGAGACCGCCTTCACCAACGACAAGGTCATCGTGGCCCGGTCGTACTTCCGGCCCGACGACCCGCCCAAGCCCGGCGAGGAGACGGCCCTGCCCGGTCCCGGCGACAACTCGCACGGCAGCCACGTGGCGGGCACGGTGGCCTGCAACGCGGGCACCGCGGCCACGGTGCAGGGCACCGAGGTCATGCTGTCCGGCATCGCCCCCCACGCCTACCTCATGAACTACCGGGTCTTCTACGAGAGCGTGAGCCCTGAGGACTTCCAGAACGGCAACGCCTACGTGGCCGAGCTGGTGCAGGCCATGGAGGACGCGGTGAGCGACGGGGCCGACGTGGTGTCGAGCTCGTGGGGCTCGAGCTACCAGAACACCCTCTCCTGGCCCGACCCGATGGTGCAGGCGGCCGAGTCGGCCGTCGACGCGGGCGTGACCATGGTGTTCGCCCA
>DASYMT010000067.1:0-3716 GCA_036008925.1 Acidimicrobiales bacterium
CCCCGCCCTGGTCGAGAAGCTGCGGGTGGACTACTACGGCTCCGAGGTCCCCCTCCAGCAGCTCGCAGGCTTCAGTGTCCCCGAGGCCCGCACCCTCGTCATCTCGCCCTACGACAAGAGCTCTCTGGGGGCCATCGAGAAGGCCATCCAGAGCTCGGACCTGGGGATGAACCCGTCCAACGACGGCAACGTCATCCGCCTCAACGTGCCCCAGCTCACCGAGGAGCGGCGCAAGGAGATGGTGAAGCGGGTGCACCACATGGCCGAGGACGGCCGGGTGGCGGTGCGCAACGTGCGCCGGGCCGCCCGCAAGGACCTTGAGGCCCTGGAGAAGGACGGCGACATCACGTCCGACGAGCTCGACCGGGCCGAGAAGGACCTCGAGAAGATCACGCACGAGTACGTGGCCGAGATCGACCGCATGCTGCAGCACAAAGAGCAGGAACTCCTCGAAGTCTGAGGCCCCGGCCCCGGAGGACTCCCTTTGACCGACTATCGAGACGACGACGAAGCGCCCCGCCCGCCCCGGCCCGCCGGGGAGGGTGTCCGCATCATCGGCGCCGAGGAGGCGGCCCGGGCCCTGGAGGAGGGGCAGGCCGAGGGGCGCATGCCTGACGACGCGCCGCGCTACGGCGACGTGCCCCGCCCGCCGGAGGGCCCCCGCTCGGGATACCGCTTCCCGCTGCCCGAGTCGGTCGACCCGGCCAGCGCCGTGCCCCGGCCCCCGCTGGCCGACGGCCAGCCCGACGAGTACGGCGACGACTTCTACGAGGAGGACCCGGACGCCGGGCCTCCCACCCAGCAGGTGGAGCTGCCCCACTGGACCGAGCCCCCGTCGGGCGAGGTGCCCCGCATCCTGGCCGGCGAGGAGGGCGAGGGCGACGACCTGGGCGCGTGGGCGGGCCTGGCCGCCAACCAGGGCCCCCGTTGGCGCGACTCCTCCTCCGACTGGGAGGAGGGCGACTTCGACGACCTGTTGGAGGACGACGACGTGCGCCTGGGCGCCCTCGACGTGAACCGCACCGAGCACTCGGACCTGTTCAGCTTCGACGAGCCCGAGGCCGAGGAGGCCGAGCCCGTCTACGCCGAGCCGGAGCCCGCCCCCCGGCGCACGGTCACCACCCCCATCCGCACCCGCCCCGAGCCCGACTACGCGGCGCCGGGCGGCGGGAGCCGGGACATCGGCACCGCGGCGGGCATCGGGGTGGCCATCGGCGCGGTCGCCCTGGCCTGCTTCAAGGCGGGCCCGGCCGTCACCATGGTCCTCGTCCTGCTGGTCCTCACCATGGCCGCGGTCGAGGTGTACGACGTGCTGCGGCGGGCGGGCTACCGGCCCGCCACCCTCCTCGGCCTCACCGCCACCGTCTCCATGCTGCTGGCCGCCTACAACGAGGGCGAGTCGGCCGTGCCCCTGGTGCTGGCCCTCACCGTGGTCTTCAGCTTCCTCTGGTACCTGTTTGAGGTGGTGCGGGCCCGGGCCACCATCAACGTGGCCGCCACCCTTTTGGGCTTCATGTGGGTCGGGTTCCTGGGCGGCTTCGCGGGCCTCCTCCTGCGCCTGCCCAACCGCCACGGCGTGGCCGCCCTCCTGGGCGCGGTGCTGTGCACGGTGGCCTACGACGTGGGCGGGCTGTTCTTCGGCAGCCAGATGGGCAGCCGCCCGCTGCTGCCCCACATCAGCCCCAACAAGACGGTCGAGGGCCTGTCCGGCGGGATGCTCGCGGCCGTCGTGGTCGGCCTCCTGTTCGGTGTGCTGGTCGACCCGTGGAGCCCCATGCAGGGCCTGGCCCTGGGCCTGGTGGTGGCCGCCGCCGCGCCGCTGGGCGACCTGGCCGAGTCGATGAACAAGCGCGACCTCGGCATCAAGGACATGGGCACCATCCTCCCCGGCCACGGCGGCGTGCTCGACCGCTTCGACGCCATGCTCTTCGTCCTGCCCGCCGCCTACTACCTGGTGAAGCTGCTGAAGCTCGGATGACCACCGTCAGCCTGGTCGGCTCCACCGGGTCGATCGGCACGCAGGCGGTGGAAGTCGTCCTGGCCGAGCCCGACCGCTTCCGGGTGGTGGCCCTGGGGGCCAACCGGTCGGTGGACGCGCTGGCCGAGCAGGCCCGTCGGCTGCGTCCGGAGTACGTGGCCATCGGCGACCCCGCCTTGGCCCCCGCCCTGGAGGCGGCCGTCCCCCCCGGCACCGAGGTGCTGGCCGGCCCCGACGCCCTGGCCCACATCGCCACCGTGGCCGACGTGGCCGTGAACGGCGTGGTCGGCTTCGCGGGCCTGCCGGTGACCCTGGCCGCGCTGTCGGCCGGGCGGCGGCTGGCCCTGGCCAACAAGGAGTCGCTCATCGCGGCCGGCCCTGTCGTCCAGAAGGTGCGCAACACCCCGGGCGCCGAGATCGTGCCCGTCGACTCCGAGCACTGCGCCGTGCACCAGTGCCTGCGGGCGGGCCGCAGCCCGGAGGAGGTGCGCCGGCTGCTGCTCACGGCCAGCGGCGGCCCGTTCCGGGGGCGCGCCGCGGCCGACCTGGCCCACGTGACCGTGGCCGAGGCCCTCGCTCATCCGACCTGGGCCATGGGCCCGAAGATCACGGTCGACTCGTCCACGCTGATGAACAAGGGCCTTGAGGTCATCGAGGCGCACGAGCTGTTCGGCGTGGACTACGACGCGGTCGACGTGGTGGTGCACCCCCAGTCGATCGTGCACTCGATGGTCGAGTTCACCGACGGGGCGGTGGTGGCGCAGCTCTCCCTGCCCGACATGCGCCTGCCCATCGGCTACGCCCTGGCCTACCCGGACCGGCTGCCCACGCCGTTCGGGGCCATCGACTGGCAGGCGTTGTCCCGCCTCGACTTCGAGCCCCCCGACCTCGACGCCTTCCCCTGCCTGGCCCTGGCCTACGAGGCCGGGCGGCTGGGCCAGACGGCGCCCGCCTGGCTCAGCGCGGCCAACGAGGTGGCGGTGGCCGCCTTCCTCGACGGGGTTGTGCCGTGGTCGGCCATCGCCGAGGTGATCGCCGAGACGCTGGCCGACTGGCCGGGAACGAAGGCTGAAGACGTGGACGTTGTACTCCGAGAAGACGTTCGGGCCCGGCGACGGGCCGAGCAGGCGGTAGAACGGAGATCGCAGGCGGCATGACGCAGACCGAGACGCAGGACCAGCCGCGCCCGGACGACGGGCGCGAGGCCTGGGAGCCGGGCGAGCAGCGGCGGGCCTTCATCCGGCTGGCGGTGATCGTGCTGGCCGCCATCGTGGCCGCCGTCGCCACCGACGTGGTGAAGACGGTGGCCGTGGTGTTCGCCCTGATCGTGATGATCATGCTCCACGAGCTTGGGCACTTCCTCACGGCCAAGTGGGCGGGCATGAAGGTGACCGAGTACTTCTTGGGCTTCGGGCCCCGGCTGTGGTCGGTGCGGCGGGGCGAGACGGAGTACGGCATCAAGGCCATCCCGCTCGGCGGCTACGTGAAGATCATCGGGATGTCGACCATGGAGGAGGTGGCGCCGGAGGACGAGCCGCGCACCTATCGGGCCAAGGGCTACTGGCAGCGGCTGTCGGTGGCAGTGGCCGGGTCGACCGTGCACTTCATCCTGGCCTTCGCCTTGCTGTGGTCGCTGCTGGTGTTCGTGGGCTGGGAGAACCCCAACCGGCTCCAGCCCGTGGTCGACCAGATCAGCAGGCTGGAGAACGGCCCCAGCCCAGCCGAGGAGGCCGGGTTC
>DASYMT010000068.1:0-2886 GCA_036008925.1 Acidimicrobiales bacterium
GAGGGTGATGTCGAGCCCGTCGAGGATGGCCCCCAGGTCGAGCACGGTGATGGCGTCGACCTTGGCCGAGCGGGTGCCGGTGGCCGAGGTGGTGGCCGAGTCGGCGCCCGAGGTCGAGCTCACCGCGTTGGCGTTGAGCAGGCCCCCGGCCACGCCCAGGCCGGTGAGGGACTCGGTGAGCGACGCGCGGGCGCCGTTGGTGTCGACGGCCGAGGTCAGCTTGGCCAGGTTCAGCTTGCCCGAGATGATGTTGCCCACGCCGACGGGCACGCCCAGGCCGGGAGCGGCCAGGTCGACGGTCGACTGGTTGATCTCAGCCTGGCCGCCGGGCTGGCGGGACTCCAGGGCGTCGATGGTCAGGTCGAGGGGCTTGCTGGTGACCGGGTTGTTCATGACGGCCGACGTGGCCGACGCGGCGGTGAGCTTGCTGAAGGCCTCGGGGGCGGCGGCCGTCTTCTTGTCGGTGGTGGAGCGGCTGTCGTCGCCGAGCACCCGGACATGGAGGAGCGAGCCCGAGTTGCCGAGGGCGACGTCGAGCACGGTGGTCGAGGCCTTCGAAGTCCCGAGGCCGGTCGTGGCCGCGGACGCGAAGCCGACGGTCGACGAAGCGCCGAGAAGCAGGAGAGATGTGGCCGCCGCGGCCACCCGGGTCAATCGCATGCGCGCCCCCAAGTCAGGTGGAAAAGCTTTCTTTGTCCACTTTGGCCTTGGCACCCTTGCGTGACCATGGCCCAGTCGCGTCATTTGCCCCGCCGACGCGGGCTAGTCATGTCCAGGCCCGTAAGATGGCCGCTTCATGTCGGCCCCCCTTGTCGTCGTGGCGATCGTCGTGCTCGTCGCCCTCTCTGTGGTCGTGCTCTACAACGGCCTCATCCGGCGGCGGAACCGCATCGACAGCGCCTGGGCCCAGATCGACGTGCAGCTCCAGCGCCGCTACGACCTCATCCCCAACCTGGTCGAGTCGGTCAAGGGGTACGCGTCGCACGAGCGAGAGCTGTTCGAGCGGGTGGCCCAGGCCCGCACCCAGGCCATGGCCGCCCCGGCCACGCCTGCGGCCCGGTCCCAGGCCGAGCAGCAGGTGACCGGCGCCCTCCGGGGCCTGCTGGCCGTGGCCGAGTCGAACCCCGACCTCAAGGCCAACCAGAACTTCCTCGCCCTCCAGGAGGAGCTAGTCGGCACCGAGGGCCGCATCGCCTACGCCCGGCAGTTCTACAACGACACCGTGCAGGACTGGAACACCCGCATCCAGGCCTTCCCCGGCCGCCTGGTCGCCGCGTCCTTCAAGTTCACCCCCCGCGAGTACTTCGAGGCCGACGACACCTCCCGCGGCCCCGTCGGCGTGCAGTTCTAACCCATCCCATGTTCGACCAGGTCACCGCCAACAAGCGCCGCTCCGTCCTGCTGATCGCCTGCTTCGTGCTCCTCGTGGTCGCGGTGGCGTGGGCCTTCAACCTCCTCCTCGGCTACGGGGTGGCGGGCCTGGTCGTGGCCCTGGTGGCGGCGGGCGGCGGCTCGCTGCTCGCCTACTGGAAGTCCGACGCGGTGGCCCTGGCCATGAGCCACGCCCGCCCGGCCGACCCGGTCGAGTACGCCCGCCTCCACAACATCGTGGAGGGCCTGTGCATCGCCGCGGGGCTGCCCAAGCCCCGCATCTACATCATCGACGACGCCGCCCCCAACGCCTTCGCCACCGGCCGCGACCCCAAGCACGCGGCCATCGCGGTCACCACCGGGCTGCTGGAGAAGATGAGCCGGATGGAGCTCGAAGGCGTGCTGGCCCACGAGCTGAGCCACGTGAAGAACTACGACATCCTCGTCTCCACCCTGGCCGTCACCCTGGTCGGCGTCGTCGTCCTGGTGGCCGAATGGGGGCTGCGCTTCTTGTGGTGGGGCGGCCCCCGCCACCGCAACGACAACAACAGCAACAACAACGCGGGCGCGGGCATCGTGCTGGCGGGCCTGGGCTTCGCCCTGCTCCTGTTGGCGCCCATCGCGGCCAAGCTCATGCAGTTCGCGGTCAGCCGCCGCCGCGAGGCCCTGGCCGACGTGACCGGCGTGTCCCTCACCCGCTACCCGCCCGGCCTCATCTCCGCGCTGGAGAAGCTGCGCGACGACACCACCGTGGTGCACTCCGGCTCGTCGGCCACCGCCCACCTCTGGATCGAGTCGCCCGTGGCCAGGGACGCCAAGGAGGGCCGCATGGCCTGGCTAGGCCGGCTCTTCGACACCCACCCGCCCCTCGAGGAGCGCATCCAGGCGCTCAGGGAGCTCTAAGCCATATGCCCCGCTGGACCCGCGTCCTTGCCGCGCTCGTGGCCGCCTGCCTGGTGCTGTCGGCCTGCAAGAGCTCGAAGCCCAAGAAGAAGGAGGGGGCGGCCACGACCACCAGCGCGCCGGGCGGCCCGCCCGTCCCCGGCCCGCTCACCGGGACCGACGTGCCGGAGGCCAAGGCCAAGCGCCCCGTGCTGATCGTGAAGATCGACAACGACCCCCGGGCCCGGCCCCAGGCGGGGCTGAATCAGGCCGACGTGGTGGTGGAGGAACTGGTCGAGGGCGGGGCCACCCGCCTGGCCGCCGTGTTCCAGGGCAACGACGCCGACTCGGTCGGCCCGGTGCGCTCGGCCCGCTCCACCGACGTCAACTTCTTCACGTCGATGAGCCGCCCGCTGTTCGCCTACTCGGGGGCCAACAGCGTGTTTCGCGTCCTGCTGCGCCGCTCGGTGTTCGTGGACGTGGGCGTCGACGCCCTGCCCGCCGCCTACCAGCGCAAGGCCGACCGCCCGGCCCCGTCGAACCTGTTCACCGCCACGCCGCCGCTGTTCGCCAAGGCCCCGTCCACCAGTTCGCCGCCCGCCCCCTTCTGGGCCTTCCGGGCCGCCGGGGCGC
>DASYMT010000069.1:0-5036 GCA_036008925.1 Acidimicrobiales bacterium
ACCACGGTCCGCTGCCGCACCTGGCCCACCACCTGTTTGGTCTCGGCCGTCAGGCTGAGGCTGTCGTTGGCGGTGAGGTCCACGACCCGCCGGGACCGGTCGGCGGCCACGTCGGCCCCCACGACGGCCACCAGCAACAAGGCCACGCCCGCGGCCCGCAGCAGCCCCCGAGGCGGGCGCACGGCCGCCGCGGCCACCACCAGGCCGCCCGCGGCCAGGCACACGAAGAAGGCCACGTCGCCGGTGTCCACCGCCCCGCCGGAGAAGCTGCGCAGCCGCTCGCTCAACGAGAAGTGGGCCAGCGCGCCGCCCAGCCCGGCCGAGCCCGCGTCGGGCCCCGCGCCCGCGAACCACAAGACCAGCACGGCGAACACGGCGACCATGGCCGCCACCGGCTGCGACGACGTGAGCGACGAGGCCAGCACCCCCAACGCGGCCACCGCCCCGGCCAGCAGCACCAGGCCGAGGAAGCCGCTGGTCAACGGGCCCGAGTCGGGGGCGCCGAACCGGAAGACCAACGCGGCGAACACGGCGGTCGGCGCGGCCACGGCCATCGACACCAGCCAGGCGGCCAGCCACTTGCCCACCACCAGCGACCGGGCCGGCACGGATACGGCCAGCAGCAGGTCGAGCGAGCCGGTGCGCCGCTCGTCGGCCAAGGACCGCATGGCCAGCACCGGCACGGCCACGAGCAGGAGGAAGCCGGCCAGCGGGAAGAGGGGCTGCAACAGCGCCTGCTCGCGGCCCCGGAGCTGGTCGATGAACAGCAGGCCCGTGACCGCGTTGAACAGCGCGCCCACCACGTACGGCAGAGGCGAGGCCCACAGCACGGCCAACTCCTTGCGAAGCACGGCCCGGATCACGACAGCTCGGCCTCGCCCACCAGCCGGAGGAACCGCTCCTCCAGGTCGGCGGCGTCGCCCGGGCGCTCCTCGGCCACCACCCGGCCCCGGGCCAACACCACCACCCGGTCGCACATGGCCGCGGCCTCAGGGAGGACGTGGGTCGACACCAGCACCGCGGCCCCGTCGTCCACTGCCAGCCGCCGGATCATGGCCCGGGCGTCCACCACCTGCCGGGGGTCGAGGCCCGCGGTCGGCTCGTCGAGCACATAGGCGGGCGGGCGGCCGAGCAGGGCCTGGGCCAGGCCGAGGCGCTGACGCTGGCCTTTGGACAGCCGTCCCACCAACCGGGACGCCGAGTCGGCCATGCCCGCGGCGTCGAGCACCCGGCCCACGTCGGCCGAGTCGACCCGCTTCACGCGGGCCAGGAAGCGGAGGTACCGCCGCACCGACAACTCGGGGTAGGCGCTGAAGACCTCGGGCAGGTAGCCCACCGGCCCGTCGACCCGCGCCTCGCCGCTCGACGGCGGGAGCAGGCCGAGCAGCATCCGCAGCGTGGTGGTCTTGCCCGCCCCGTTGGGCCCGAGGAACCCGACCACCTCGCCCGGGGCCACCCGCAGCGACACGCCGTCGACCGCCGGGGCCCGGCTGCCGAAGCGCTTGGTGAGGCCGATGGCCTCGATCACGGCGAGTTGCGGTCCGGTGCCTGTCGGACGAGCGGCCTCTCGGCCACCGCGGCCAGCGTCTCGACCACCCGCAGCTTGACGATCTGGAGCAGGCCGGCCAGGCCGCCCCGGGCCCGCACCAGGATGACGATCAGGAGGATGCCGGTGCCGATGGGGACGAGCCAGCGGTTGCGGTCGTACTGCAACAGGTTGGGGAGGCCCGATACCACGATGGCTCCGAGGATGGCCCCCTGGAGCGAGCCGATGCCGCCGATCATCACCACCGCGATGACCACCAGCGACGTGGCCGCCGGGAAGCTGGCGGCCAGCACGGTGGGGTTGTTCAGCGCGTGCAGGCTGCCCGCCAGCGCCGCGATCCCGCCCGACAAGGCGAAGCCGGTGAGCTTGGCCATGGTGAGGTCGACCCCGAGGGTGGCGGCCGCCTTCTCGTTCTCCCGCAAGGCGAACAGGTTCCGGCCGGTGCGGGACCGGGCGATGTTGCGGGCCAGCCACAGCACGAGGAACAGCAGGAACAGCGAGTAGAGGAACAGCGGCCGGTTGGTGGACGAGCCCAGGTCGAGCGGGCCCAGCTTCGGCTTCTCCATGCGGATGCCGTTCTGCGACCCGGCGAACGCGGTGGTCTTGAACAGCGTGAACTCGCTGAAGAAGGCGAAGGCCAGCGTGACGATGGCCAGGTACAGGCCGCGGATGCGCAGGGCGGGCAGGCCGATGAAGAGGGACAGCAGCATCCCCCACACGAACACCATGGGGACAGTGATGAGGAACGGCACGTGGGCCCGGGTGAACAGGTTGGCGGTGAGGAAGGCGCCGAAGCCGACCAGGGCCCAGTGCCCGAGCGAGATCTGGCCGGTGTAGCCCATAAGCACGGTGAGGCTCACGCCCAAGATGGCGTAGACGACCACGTCGACCAGCACGCCGTTGGTGCGCGAGCCGGTGGCCAGGCTGGTGGCCAGGGCCAGCAGCAGGGCCAGCACGGTGCCCGCCCGGCCCGTCCACGCCGCGTACGGGGTCTCCCTGACGCGCGGCGGCAGGCTGCGCAGCACCGGGATGAAGGCGACCTTGTCCTCCGTCTCCTCCCGTTGCCCGAACAGGCCGTTGGGCTTGAACAAGAGCACGATCATCACGATCCCGAAGACCAGCAGCTCGGGCTTGAGCACCTCCCGCCAGAAGCCGGGCGACAGGTCGCGCACCAGCATGTTGAGCATGGTCTCCGACATGCCCACGATCATCCCGCCCACCATGGCCCCGGGCAGGCTGGTCAGCCCGCCCACCAGGGCGGCAGCCAGCGAGTAGACGAGGAACCCGGTGGTGAGGGTGGTGATGTCGAGGCCGCCCCGCTGCACCGAGATGAGCAGGCCCGCGATGCCCGCGGTGACCGAGCCGAGGATCCACGTGAACGACGACACCCGGTCCACCGAGATGCCCAGCAGCCGGGCCGACTCGGCGTTCTCGGCCGCGGCCCGCACGGCGATGCCGAACTTGGTGTACTTGAAGAAGGCGGCCAGCCCGATGGCGATCAAGGGCACGGCGATCCACACCTGGATGAAGCCCGCCTTCGCCGTCAGGTTGCCGATGTCGAACGAGGCGTTGAAGAACGGCGGCAGGTACCGGGCCTGGGTGAACTGGCGCTCGGTGCGGTTGAAGACGAGGTAGACGATGCCGAGCGTGCCCTGCCCCAAGGCGATGGTCAGCACCAGCGTGATGAGCCGGGGGGCGCCCTGCAGCTTGCGGATGAGGGAGTGCTCGATGCTGCGCCCGTTCAGCCCCACCAGCGCGAGGGCGAGGACCGACGCCACCGCGAAGCGGGCGGGCGAGCCCTTGGCGAAGGGCAAGAAGCCCGCCTGGGCCGTGAGCCACCAGGCCACGAAGGCGCAGAGCAGGCCGAAGAACGGGTGGGCCAGGTTGAGGACCCGGCTGCCCTTGTAGATCAACACGATGCCGAGGGCCAGCAGGCCGTAGATGAGGCCCTGGGTGATGCCCAGGACGAAGTAGCCGAGGAAGTCGCTCACGATCCGCCTCCGAAGCCCGCCGACGCGCCGGCCAAGAACACCGACCGGAGCAGGTCGTCGCGCCCGGTGAGGCCGGCCGACGGGCCTTCGTAGCGGACCTCGCCCTTCTCCAGGAAGTAGGCCCGGTCCGTGTAGCCGAGGGCGAAGGTGGCCTGCTGCTCGACGATCACGACGGTGAGCCCCTCGTCCTGGTGCAGCCGCTGGATGGTCTCCATCAGGCGCTCGACCACCACCGGGGCCAGGCCCAGCGACAGCTCGTCGATGAGCAGCACCTCGGGCCGGGTGAGCAGGGCCCGGGCCACGGCCAACTGCTGCTGCTCGCCGCCCGACAGCGTGCCCGCCAACTGGCCGAAGCGCTCTTTGACCCAGGGAAAATAGGGCAGCACCCGGTCGATCTCGGCGTCGACCTGTTTCGGGTCTTTGTAGATGAAGCCGCCCATGCGCAGGTTCTCGAGCACGGTGAGAGTGGGGAACAGCCCCCGGCCGCCGGGCACCTGACCCAGACCTTTGCGCACCAGGTCCTCGGCCCGCGCCTTGGTGATGTCGTCGCCCTTCCAGTGCAGCGAGCCCTTGGCCACGTCGATGAGGCGGGACGCGGCCTTGAGGACGGTCGACTTGCCCGCCCCGTTGGTCCCCAGCAGCGCCACCCGCTCGCCCCGGCGGATGTGGAAGTCCACGTCGTAGAGCACCTGGACCTTGCCGTAGAAAACGTCGATCCCCTTGATGTCGAGGAGCACCTCGGCCGTTTCGTCCTCGTGCTGCTCGTCGGCGTGGGCCACGGTGGCCGCCGTCTTCTGGCGCTCGCGCCGCGTGCCCAGATAGGCCTCGATCACGGCCGGGTCGGCCTGTACCTGGTCGGGTGAGCCGGTGCTGAGGTTCTGGCCCGCGTCGAGGCAGTAGACCCAGTCGGACAGGCCCATGACCAGCGGCATGTCGTGCTCGATGAGCAGCACGGTGGCGCCGGTCTGCTGCTTGATGTTGCGCAGCAGCGGGCCGAGGGCCTCGGTCTCCTTCTGGCTGATGCCGGAGGCGGGCTCGTCGAGCAGCAGGAGGGTGGGCTGCAAAGCCAGCATGCAGCCCAGCTCCAGCAGCCGCAGCGTCCCGTACGACAACTCGGACGCGAACTTCTGGGCGAACGCCTGCATGCCCACCATCTCGACCAGCCGCTCGGCCTCTTGGTTGATGGCCTCTTCCTCACGACGCCAGGCGGGCGAGGCGACGGCGTGCTGGAAGGTGCCCACCGTGTGGCGCCCGCCGAGGGCGACCTTGATGTTGTCGAGGATGGTGAGGTACGGGAAGAGCTTCACGCTCTGGAGCGTGCGCCCGATGCCCAGGCCCGCCCGCTCGCCGGGCACGTACTTGAGCAGGTCGTGGCCCCGGTAGGAGATGTGGCCCGCCGCCTTGCGGAAGCCGGAGATGCACTCCATCAGCGTGGTCTTGCCCGCCCCGTTGGGGCCGATGAGGCCGACGATCTCGCCCTCGCGCACTTCGAGGTCCAC
>DASYMT010000070.1:0-9035 GCA_036008925.1 Acidimicrobiales bacterium
AGTCGGAGAAGGAGCGCATCTACAGCCGCCAACTCTGGAGGTGGGTGGGGGAGGCCTTGGAGCGGGCGGGCGACTTCGCCGACCCCCTCCCCACGGCCCTGCGAGACGAGCTGGACCTCACCGGCCGCACCACCGCCTTCCGGGAGATCCACCGCCCCGAGTCGTTCGAGGCCCGCGACGCGGCCCGCAGGCGGCTGGCCTTCGACGAGCTCTTCCGGCTGCAAGTGGCCTTGGTCATGCGCAAGCGGGCGGTGGAGCGGGAGGCGAAGGGCATCCGCCATGACGTGGACGGCGAGCTGGTGCGCCGCTTCCACCAGGCCCTGCCCTTCCCGCTGACCGGCGCCCAGCAGCGGGCCATCGCCCAGATCGAGTCCGACCTGGCGGGCGTCCACCCCATGCACCGCCTCCTCCAGGGCGACGTGGGCGCGGGCAAGACGGTGGTGGCCGTGAGCGCCCTGTTGGTGTCGGTGCAGGGTGGGCACCAGGGCGCGCTGATGGCGCCCACGGAGGTCTTGGCCGAGCAGCACTTCCTCGGTGTGCACTCGCTGCTGGCCGGCCTCCAGGTGCAGACCGAGGACGGCTCGCTGTTCCCCGAGCGGGAGCTGCGGGTGGCGCTATTGACCAGCCGCACCCCCGCGGCCGAGCGCACGCGGCTGCTGGCCGACTTGGCCGTCGGCGGGGTCGACATCCTCATCGGGACGCACGCCTTGCTGACTGAAGGTGTGGCGTTCAGCGACTTGGGCGTGGTGGTCATCGACGAGCAGCACCGCTTCGGCGTGGAGCAGAGGGCCGCGCTGCGGGGCAAGGGCAGCGACCCCGACGTGCTGGTGATGACGGCCACGCCCATCCCCCGCACCGCGGCGATGACGGTCTACGGCGACCTCGACGTGACCGTGCTCGACGAGCTCCCGCCCGGGCGCACGCCGGTCAAGACGGTGTGGTCCCGCGGGCCGCTGGCCGAGGAGGAGGCGTGGGCCCGGATGCGGCAGGAGGTGGCGGTCGGACGGCAGGCGTACGTGGTGTGCCCGCTCATCGAGGAGTCGGAGCGGGTGCAGGCCCGGTCGGCCACCGAGGAGTTCGAGCGCCTCCAGCGCGAGGTGCTGCCGGATCTGCGGCTGGCCCTGCTGCACGGGCAGATGAAGGCGGGGGACAAGGAGTCGGCCATGGCCGCCTTCCGGCGGGGCGACGTGGACGTGCTGGTCGCCACCACGGTGATCGAGGTGGGGGTCGACGTGCCCAACGCCACCGTGATGGTCATCGAGGACGCCGACCGCTTCGGTATCGCCCAGCTCCACCAGTTGCGGGGCCGGGTAGGGCGGGGGGCGGACGAGTCGTGGTGCTACCTGTTGGGCGGCGACGAGGAGAGCGAGCGGTTGGCCGCGGTGGAGCGGTCGACCGACGGGTTCGAGCTGGCCGAGGTGGACCTGGACATCAGGGGCGAGGGCACCATCTTGGGCACCGTGCAGAAGGGCCGCACCGACTTGAAGCTGGCCTCGCTGCGGCGGGACCGCGAGCTCGTCGACCTGGCCCGCAAGGCGGCGTTCGGCGTGGTGGACGCCGACCCCCTGCTGGAGGGCAGCCCGGTGCTGGCCGACGAGGTGCGGACCCTGTTGGACGACGACGAGGCCCAGTTCCTCTTCAAGTCCTGAGCCCGGGCGGGCTTAGAGGGCGGCGCGCAGGGCGCGGGCGGCCTCGTCGACCGCCTTGCGGCCTGCGTCGAAGATGGCGGGCATGACGAAGAAGCCGTGGATCATCCCGTCGTAGCGGCTGGTGTGGGCGATGACGCCCGCCTGGTGCAGGCGCTCGCCGTAGGCCTCGCCCTCGTCGCGCAGCGGGTCGAACTCGGCGGTGAGGACCAGGGCGTCGGGCAGGCCGCCGAGGTCGGGCGCGTAGAGGGGCGAGGCCAGCGGGTCCTCGGGGTCGGCGTCGCCCAGGTAGTTGTCCCAGAACCACGACATGGTGTCGGCGGTGAGGAGGTAGGCCTCGCCGTTGGCCCGGAAGGACGGGTAGCTGCGGCGGCCGTCGACGGCCGGGTACACGAGCAGTTGGAACCGGATGGCCGGGCCGCCCTGGTCCCGGGCCAGCAGGCACACGGCCGCGGCCAGGCCGCCGCCCGCGCTGTCGCCCCCCACGGCCAGCCGGTGTGGGTCGACGGCCAGGTCGGCCGCGTGGTCGGCCACCCACTGCACCGCGGCATAGCAGTCGCGCAGCGGGGTGGGGAAGGGGTGCTCGGGGGAGAGGCGGTAGTCGACGTTGGCCACGACGCACCCCGCCGAGTTGGCCAGGTCGGCCGCGGTGGAGTCGCTGGTGTCGAGGTCGCCGATGGTCCAGCCGCCGCCGTGGAGCCAGACCAGCACAGGCAGGGGCTCGGTGTCGCGGCCCGCGTCGTCGACCCCGATAGGCCAGTGGACCCGCACGGTGATCTCGCCGCCCTCCACCGGCACCCGGTGGTCCTGGCGGCGCGCCGCCTCCGTGGCCGGGAGCATGGTGCTGAAGACCTTGAACGAGGCCCGGGCCTCGTCCGGCGTCAACTGCTCCAGGGCCGGGCCGTCGAGCATTGCGAGCTGGTCGAGCAGCACCTGGGCCTGCGGGTCGAGCGGCATGTCCGCGATGGTATTGCCGTGTCCGACGCCGCCGCTTATGCCCCGAACTGGTGGCGCATCCTGCTGACCGACGCCGCCCTCGGCCTGGTGGCGGTGGTCGCGGGCCTGGCCCGGGGCGGCGGGTTCCGGGTGCTGTCGGTGGTGGGCGCGGTGTATGTGGCGGCGGTGGCCCGGCGCTTCGTCAGGTGGCGTCGGCTGCGGGCCAGTCGGGGACGATGATCTCCCAGCGGTCGTTGCAGTCCTCGCACCGGTAGGTCACCAGGTCGCCGGGCTGGGGCGGGTTGTCGGGGGACCAGTTCACGAGCGGGTGGCAGCGGCCGCCGCAGTCGATGCAGTCGAGGAGGGGGTCGGCGGCGCCCAGGCTGTCAGCGGCGTTGCTCACGGCCCTAGCCTCGCACGCCATGCGGGTGGTGGGCGGTTCGGCGCGGGGGCGGCGCCTGTCCGCGCCCCCGGGCAGGCAGACCCGGCCGACCAGCGACCGGGTGCGCGAGGCCGTGTTCAACATGCTGGAGAGCCTGGGCGCGGTGCGCGACGCGGTGGTGGCCGACCTCTTCGCAGGCACGGGCGCCATGGGCATCGAGGCGTTGTCGCGGGGGGCGGCGTCGGCCGTGTTCGTGGACGACGACCCGGTGGCCGTGCGCACCATCCGGGCGAATGTGGGCCAAACCGGGCTGAACGGGGCCGAGGTGGTGCGCGACGACGTGCTCAGATGGGTGGAGCACGCGGGCCCCGTCGACCTGGCTGTGATCGATCCGCCGTACGCCTTCGACCGCTGGCCCGAGCTGTTGGCGCGGCTCGACGCCGACGTGGCCGTGCTCGAATCCGACCGGCCCGTCGAGCCGGGCGACGGCTGGGAAGTTCTCAAGGAGAAGCGGTACGGCGGTACCGTTGTCGTGCTGGCACGCAGAAAGAAAGGTGGCGGGTGAGGACCGCTTTGATCCCCGGGTCGTTCGACCCGCTGCACAACGGGCATCTCGAGGTGATCGAGACGGCCGCCCGCCTGTTCGACTCGGTCATCGTGGCCGCCATGCGCAACCCGCAGAAAGGCGAGCCGCTGTTCTCGCTGGAGGAGCGGCAGGAGATGATCGAGGAGTCGGTGTCGCATCTACCCAACGTGCGCAGCGTGGGCCTTTCGTCGCTGGTCGTCGACCTGGCCAAGGACGTGGGCGCGGACGTGATCGTGAAGGGCCTGCGGGCCATCACCGACTTCGAGAACGAGCTCCAGATGGCGCAGATGAACCATCAGATCTCGGGCATCGACACGCTGTTCATCCCGTGCGCGTCGGAGCACACGTTCATCGCCTCCCGGCTGGTGCGCGACATCGCCCGCTTCGGCGGGGGGGCCCGCATCAGCTCGATGGTGCCCGGGCCCGTGAACAAGCGCCTGTCTGAGAAGTTCGGCGGATGAGCTTCTTCGAAGACATCGGCGCAGGTCCCGGCGACCAGATCGACGCCGAGACCCTCATCCGCCGGGTGGTGGAGATCGTCAACAACACCCGGTCGCTGCCGCTTTCGTCGTCGGTCAAGCTCGACAACAAAGACGAGGTCATGGAGCTGCTGGGCGAGGCCCTCGACCGGCTGCCCGAGGAGCTGCGCAAGGCCCGGTGGATGCTGAAGGAGCGCGAGGAGTTCCTGGCCCGCAACCAGCGCGACGCCGACGAGATCCTGGAGGCGGCCCGGGTGCGGGCCGAGCGGATGGTGCAGCGCACGGAGATCGTGCGGGAGGCCCAGCACACGGCCAAGCGCACGGTGGAGCAGGCCCGGGAGGAGTCCCTGCGCCTGCGCCACGAGGCCGAGGACTACTGCGACCAGAAGCTGGCCTCGTTCGAGATCGTGCTGGAGCGGACCATGAAGACGGTCCAGGCCGGGCGCGAGAAGCTGCGGGTGACGCCGCTGGGCGGGCCGGAGGCGGGGCCGGGCCCGGCGGGCGGCGGGCCTGACGGTGCGCTGGCCGACGGGCTGGCCGACACCGACGAGGACGCCTTCTTCGACCAGGACTCCTAGCTTCTGCCGGGGATAACCCGGTCAGGAGCGCGTCGCGGGACTGACGAGGCCGTTCTTGTCTTGTGGCCGAATTCCCGCACCCGGTTCCTACACTGGACGGGTGCCCCCCCGGCCCTTCCTCGTGAACGTGGGCGTGCTCCGCCGTGGCGGCTCCCACGGCCCGGTCCACAGCAAAGAGGAGCACCGCCGCGGCCCGGTGCCCGGCCTGGAGGTCACCGGCACCCGGGTCCCGCAGGGCGGCGAGGCGGCCATCGACGCCGTGCTGGAGGTGGCCTCGGGCACCAGCATCTTGGTCACCGGCACGGTCACCGCCCCCTGGGAGGGGGAGTGCCGGCGATGCCTCCAGACCGCGGCCGGCACCCTCACGGCCACCGTGCGCGAGCTGTACGAGGACCAGCCCGACCCGGAGGAGACGTACAAGCTCAGGGGCGACCAACTCGACTTGGAGCCGCTTGTGCGCGACGCTGTCCTGCTGGAGTTGCCCCAAGCGCCCCTCTGCAGGGAGGCGTGCGCGGGGTTGTGCCCCGCCTGCGGGATCGACCGCAACCAGGGGACGTGCTCCTGCGAGAACCAACCGACCGACCCCCGGTGGGCAGCACTCGACGTGCTGCGCGGCCGCCAAGACTGAGCTCTCAGAGGACCAAGGAACGCACGATGGCCGTCCCCAAGAAGAAGACCTCCAAGGCCAAGAGCCGCAGCAGGCGGGCCAGCAACTGGACGCTCAGCGTCCCGGCCCGCAGCGTGTGCCCGCAGTGCAGGCACGCCAAGCTGCCCCACGTCGTCTGCCCCAACTGCGGGTGGTACGGCGGGCGCCAGGCCATCGACGTCGGCTAGCGCCCGCATGCTCCCTGTCGCGGTCGACGCCATGGGGGGCGACAAGGCCCCGGGCGAGATCGTCCAGGGCGCGCTCCAGGCTCACGAGCAGCTCGGGGTCGACATCCTCCTGGTGGGACGGCCCGAGGCGGTGGAAGGCCACGGCCTGCCCACCCTGCCCTGCTCCGAGGTCATCGAGATGCACGACGACCCCGGCCAGGGCGTGCGCCGCAAGAAGGACTCGTCCCTGGTGCGGGCGGCCGAGGCGGTGCGCGACGGCCGGGCCTGCGCCATGGTCAGCGCGGGCAACACGGGGGCGACGATGGCCGCCGCCCTGCTGCGCATGGGCAGGCTGAAGGGGGTCCACCGCCCCGCCATCGCCACCCCCATCCCGGTCCCCGGCGCGGGGCCCACCATCCTCCTGGACGCGGGGGCCAATGCCGAGTGCACCGCCGCCTGGCTGGTGCAGTTCGCCCAGATGGGCGCGGTCATGGCCGCCGAGCGGTATGGCGTGGCCAAGCCCCGGGTGGGCCTGCTCTCCATCGGCGAGGAGGACACCAAGGGGAACAGCCTGGTCAAGGAGGCCAACGCCCTGTTGCGCGACGCGCCGGGCGTGCACTTCATCGGCAATGTCGAGGGCCGGGACCTCCTGACCGACGACGTGGACGTGGTCGTCACCGACGGCTTCACCGGCAACGTGGCCCTGAAGACCCTGGAGGGCGGCATCAAGTTCATGGTGGCCAAGGTGTTCGAGGCCATGATGTCGAGCGACGAGGCCAAGGCGGCGGCAAAGGTCCTGCTCCCGGCCCTGGCCCCGGTGGCCGACGAACTCGACCCCGATGCCCACGGCGGGGCCATGCTCCTCGGGGTCGACGGGGTGTGCATCATCAGCCATGGGTCGTCGTCGGCCCGGGCCGTGGTCAACGCCGTGCGGGTGGCGCGCGATATGGTCGAAAAGGACCTGGTCGAACGCCTCCGCAGTGTTGTTGTCACACCCCCCACGTAGCATCGGTCCTGTGACCGACGCGGGGACCGACGTGGTGGAGCTCCAGGGGCCCGTGCCGTCGTCGGCCGGGCCGGTGCGGGGGCTGGCCGTCGCCGTGGTGCTCCTGTTGCTGCTGGGGCTGGCCGGGCTGGTGACGATCGACGAGGCCAGGCGGCCTTCGGCGGGTGTGCTGGCGGCCGCGCTCGGGGCGGCGGACAAGACCAGCAAGGCCACCAGCGCCCGCTTCTCGCTCACGACCAAGGCGGCGGCGGGCGGGTCGGCCGCCGGCATGCCGGGCATGGGTGCCGAGGGAGTGGTGAGCTTCACCGGGGACCGGCGCCTGCGCATGACCGTGCACGCGTTCGTCTTCGACCTGGAGATGCAGGTCGACGGGCCGACTTCGTACTTCAAGGTGCCGGAGCAGGCCCGCAAGGCGGGCCTGACCACGCCGTGGGTGGCCCTCGACCTCAAGGACCTTCAGGGCCCGGGCGTCTTGGGCGGCTCCTCGCTGACTGGGGGAGGCGATCCCGCCGCCACCCTCTTGCGGCTGCGCACCCAGGGGCTGGTCAAGTCGGCGACCGAGGCGGGCCGCGAGACCGTGCGCGGGGTCCCCACGACGGTGTTCCACCTCGTCCTCGACGCCGAGAAGTTCAAGGACCTGCTCCGCCAGCGGGTGCCCGACGTGCCCGAGGCGGCGTTCAACGAGGTTCTGCGGCTGGACGATCCCCTGTTCGACCTGTACGTCGACAAGGACGGGCTGGTGCGCAGGCACGTGCAGACGTTGACGACGGGCCTGGCCGCGGGCGGGAAGCAGGTGGCCTACACCGTGGTCAACACCGCCGATTTCTTCGACTTCGGCACGCCGGTCGACGTCGTCGTCCCACCCCCCGACCAGGTGACCAGGCTGGGCTCGCTGGCCGAACTGGGCAAGTTCTTCACCGGTACTGGTTGACAACAGGGCCTGGGGTACCATCCCGGCCCGAAATCCCACTTCAGGAGCGTTTGTGCCCGCAGAGACCCATGTGGAACGCAGCCCGATGGACCGCCAGCAGGTCTTCGAGCTGATCCGAGACCGACTGTCGGACATCCTCGAGATGGACCCCGGCGGCATCACCGAGGGGGCCTCGTTCACCGAGGACCTGGCCGCCGACTCGCTGGCCCTCATCGAGCTGGTTGAGGCGCTGGAGGAGGAGTTGGGCGAGCGGACCGTCGGGTTTCGCATCGACGACGAGGACCTCGAGGACCTGAAGACGGTGCGGGACGCCGTCGACTACGTCGTGGCCAAGCTCGGAGCGTCCTGACGGACCACTCGGCGGCAGTCGCGGCGCTGACCGAGCGGCTCGGGCGGCGGTTCGAGGACCCGGATCTGCTGCCGCGGGCGCTCGCCCACCGGTCCTGGTGCGCGGAGACGTCGGGGGAGGCCTCCAACGAGCGGCTGGAGTTCCTGGGCGACGCCGTGCTCCAGCTCGTCGTCACGGCCCACATCTTCAACACGTATCCCGATCTGCCCGAGGGCGAGCTGGCCAAGGTGCGGGCATCGGTGGTGAGCTCGGCCGCACTGGCCGAGGTGGCGGCGGGCCTGGACCTGGGCCACTCGCTGCTGCTCGGCAAGGGCGAGGACCAGTCGGGCGGGCGGGAGAAGCCCTCGATCCTGGCCGACGCCATGGAGGCGGTCATCGGGGCGCTGTACCTGGACGGCGGCTGGGAGGCGGCCGACGAGTTCGTGATGGGGCTGCTGGGCGAGCGCATCGCCGAGGCGGCGGCTGGCCCCGGCGGGCAGGACTTCAAGACCCGGCTGCAAGAACTGGCGGCCCGGTCGTTCGACGAGCTGCCCCGCTACGAGGTGGTCGACGAGGGGCCCGACCACGCCAAGCGCTTCTACGCCACGGTGAGCGTGGCGGGCGAGGTGCGGGGCCGGGGAGAGGGCCGGTCCAAGAAGCAGGCCGAGCAGGCCGCCGCCCGCCTGGCCTGGGAGGAGCTGGCCGCCCTCGCCACCCCCCCGCCCCCCACTCTCGCGTCCACCCCCACTCCCGCCCTTACCACCCCCCCGCCCCCCGCCCCCCCGGACCCCCAGTGAAACCTCAGATCCGAATCCGACCATTTCTGGACGGTTTTCACCTCAACGTTGGCCCCACCAGCCCCACGCCCGAACGCCAGGGCGCACACCGGCCCGTCAGCGTGGGTCTGCACTTCGACGTTGGCGACACCGCGGGCGCGCGTGCCTGAGCTCCCCGAGGTCGAGACCATCCGCCGCGATCTCGAGAAGGAGGTCGTCGGCAAAAAGGTCAAGGAGGTCGAGGCCACCGGCCTGCGCTCCATCCGCCGGCACAAGAACAAGAAGGACTTCACCAGCAGGCTCCAAGGCCGCAAGCTGACCGGCATCCAGCGCAAGGGCAAGTACCTGCTGGTGCGGCTGGACGGCCAGCCCGCGGACACGCTGGTCATCCACCTGGGCATGTCGGGCCAGCTCCTGCGGGCCAAGTCGGCCAAGGAGCCCCTGCCCAAGCACACCCATGTGGTGATCCGCTTCACCCAGGGCGGCGAGCTGCGCTACGTCGACCCACGCACGTTTGGCGAGCTGTTCGTCACCGCGACCGACGAGGTGGAGGACGCCGTCCCCGAGCTGGCCC
>DASYMT010000071.1:0-1646 GCA_036008925.1 Acidimicrobiales bacterium
CCGGGGCCGGGCCGCGGTGCTGGCCAAGGCCAACCGGCGGGGCGGCGACGTGCGGGTGCGGGTGCTGCTGCCCGACCGCCGCATCGTGCTGCTGGGCCCCACGTCGTTCGACACGCCGGTCTCCGCCGTCGGCCACGTCGACCTGCCCGTGCCCTATGCGCCCAACAGCAAGTCGTTCCAGCGCACGGTGGCGTCCGCCCTGCACCGGGCCAAGGTCGAGGGCAACGGCGGCGGCGGGCCCCGGCGCCGCCGGAAGGACGAGGACCAGCCCGACCACCCGGCCGCCGCCTGCCCCGACCTGCGCAAGCACCTGCGGGCGCTGGAGAAGGCGGCCCGGCTGCGGCGGGAGGTCACCCTTTTGGAGCGGACCATCCGCAGCCGCACCGAGTCGATCGCCCGCCAGTTCGACCGGGTGCTGCGGATCCTCGACACGTGGTCCTACGTGGACGGGTGGGCGCTGACCGAGGCGGGCGACGTGCTGGCCCGGCTCTACCACGAGTCCGACCTGCTGGTGGCCGAGGCCTTGCGCCTGGGGCTGCTCGACGGGCTCGACGCCGCCGCGGTGGCCGCCCTGGTGTCGACCTTCACGTACGAGACCCGCGGGCCGGGGCCGGGGCCGACCGCCTGGTTCCCCTCCGACAAGGCCGGCCAGCGGTGGACCCGCATCGAGGCGCTGGGGACCGAGCTCAACCGGGCCGAGGAGGAGGCGGGGCTGCCGCTCACCCGCCCGCCCGACCCGGGCTTCGCGGCCCTGGCCTACGGCTGGGCCGCGGGGGAGGACCTCGACCACGTCATCGCCGACGAGGACATCTCGGGCGGCGACTTCGTCCGTAACGTGAAGCAGCTCATCGACCTGCTCCGGCAGTTGGGCGACATCGCGCCGGAGCCGGGGACGGCGGCCGCGGCCCGGTCGGCGGCCGAGGGGCTGTTCCGCGGGGTGGTGTCGGCCTCGTCGGTGGTGGGCGCGACCGAGGAGCTGTAGTGCCGATCGAGAAGGGGTCCTCCTACGGCTCGCCGGGCACGCCGCTGCCCCCCGACGGCGTGGTGGCGGGGTCGGACGCCGAGGCCCGGCGGGTGCTGGAGTCGGCCCGTCGGGACGGGCGGGCGTTCCCCCCGCTGGGGCTGGCCGGAGGGGACCTGTGCCGCACCCTGGGCGGGCCCGGCGCGCTCGACCTGGCCTTCCGGGTGGATCTGGGCGAGGTGCTGGTCGACGGGCGGCTGCACCTGTTCGTGGCCCACCTGGTGGCCCGGACCCGGCTGTGGGGCTACGCCTTCTGCGCCATGAACGCCCAGTGGCTGGGGAGGTGGAACCTGGGGCCGCGGGCCCATCCGAACGACGGGCTGCTCGACACCTACGAGGCGACGCTGGGCGTGGCGGACCTGCTCAGGGTCAGGGCCCGGCTGGGCCTTGGAGCGCACCTTCCGCACCCCGGCATCAAGGAGCGGCGGGGGGCGGCCGTCCAGGTGACGCTGCCGCGCGTCCTGCCCGTCGTCCTGGACGGCGAGACGGTCGGCGCCGGGCGGGTGCTGTCGACCCGGGTGGAGCCCGACGCCCTCACGGTCTGGGTCTAGGCCCGGCCAGGCTGAGGACGGGCCTGCGCTATAGCGCACCTCTGTGCTTCAGAGTTGGATTCCCGGTCCACCGC
>DASYMT010000072.1:0-2672 GCA_036008925.1 Acidimicrobiales bacterium
ACATCCTGCTCAAGTACCAGTCCGACATCGCCAGGGCGACCAAGGAGCTCAACGTCTCGTGAGCGGCCGAGATGCTTGACCTGCTGGCCGGGTTCATCCAGGAGCTGCGCAACGCGGGCCTTCCTGTGAGCCTGACCGAGAACCTCGACGCCATGGAGGCGGTCAAGCACATCCCCTTGGAGGACCGCGAGGCGTTCAAGTACGCGCTGGCCGCCACTCTGGTGAAGTCGAACGCCCACTGGAAGGCGTTCGAGACGGTGTTCGAGGTGTACTTCTCGCTGCGGGGCCCGGAGTACGACATCAAGCCGGGCGTGGACGGCGAGCCCACCGACGACGAGCTGGCCCAGTTGCTCCAGTCGATGGCGGGCGACCGCCCGGCGGGGCAGGGCGGGGGCATGGAGGGCCTGAGCCCGGAAGAGCTGGCGGAGATGCTCTACAACGCGCTCATGAACGCCGACGAGGCCATGATGCGCGCCATCGCCCGGGCCGCGGTCACCCGCTTCTCGGGCATGGAGCCGGGCCGGCCCGTCGGCGGCACCTACTACCTCTACCGCACGCTGCGCCAGCTCGACCTCGAGGGCATGCTTCAGCGCATGATGGACGCCGAGCGCCAGCAGGACCTCACTCCGCTGGAGGAGCGGCTGGCCAAGGACGAGTACGAGTCGCGCATCGACAAGCTGCGCAAGGAGATCGAGGCCGAGATCCGCCGCCGGCTGGTGGCCGACCGGGGCACCGAGGCCATGGCCAAGACGCTGCGCAAGCCGCTGCCCGAGGACATCGACTTCATGCACGCCACGCGCGAGGAGCTCACCGCGCTGCGCCGGGCCCTCCAGCCGCTGACCCGGAAGCTGGCCGTGCGGCTGGCCCGCAAGCGCAGGCATGGTCGCAAGGGGCCGCTCGACTTCCGCAACACGATGCGCCACTCGCTGTCCTACGGGGGCGTGCCCGCCGAGCCCAAGTTCCGCTACCCCCGCCCGTCCAAGCCCGAGATCATGGTGGTGGCCGACATCTCAGGCTCGGTGGCCGCCTTCGCCCGCTTCACCCTCCAGCTCGTGTACGCCATCTCGGGCCAGTTCTCCAAGGTCCGCTCGTTCGTGTTCATCGACGGGATCGACGAGGTGACCCGCTTCTTCGAGGGCGTGGAGGACATCACCGACGCGGTGCACCGGGTCAACACCGAGGCCGACGTGATCTGGGTGGACGGCCACTCGGACTATGGCCACGCCTTCGAGGTCTTCTGGGAGAAGTGGGGCAAGGAGATCAGCACCAAGACCACGGTGCTGCTGCTGGGCGACGCCCGGAACAACTACCACGCCTCCCAGGCCTGGGTCGTGCAGGAGATGCGCAAGCGGGCCCGGCACGTCTACTGGCTCAACCCCGAGCCCCGCTCGTACTGGGACACCGGGGACTCGATCGTGTCCGAGTACGCCACCTTCTGCGACGGGGCCTTCGAGTGCCGCAACCTGAAGCAGCTCGAAAGGTTCGTCGAACACCTTGGCTGAGACGCGCCTGGTCTTGATCCGCCACGGCGAGGCCCAGTGCCACGTCGAGCAACGCGTGGGCGGGCCCAAGGGCTGTACCGGCCTGTCCGACGAGGGCAGGCGCCAGGCCGCCCTGCTGCGAGACCGCCTGGCCCGTACCGGCGAGCTTTCGGGTGCGCAGGCGCTGTACTCCTCCACGCTGCCGCGGGCGGTTGAGACGGCCGAGATCATCGCCTCGGCCGTGGGCGGCGGGCTGGCCGTGAAGCAGGAGGCCGACCTCAGCGAGATCGACCCGGGGATGGCCGACGGCATGCCCTGGGAGCGGTTCCGGGAGGAGTACATGCCCGAGCCCTACCAGTGGGACGCCTTCCGGCCCATGGCCCCAGGGGCCGAGTCGTGGGCCTCCTTCATGGCGCGGGTCGGCGCAGGACTCCAGGAGCTGGCCCGCCGCCATGCGGGCGAGACGGTGGTCGCCGCCTGCCACGGGGGCGTGATCGAGGGGGCGTGGGTGGCCCTTGGGCAACTGCCCATCGTGAGCCACTTCGAGCACGACGTGTGGAACACCTCGATCACCGAATGGGTGCTGCGCCCCAGCAGGCGGGGGACCGAGGCGTGGGCCCTGACCCGCTTCAACGACTCGGCCCATCTGCTGTGAGCGCGCTGTTCACGCCCGAGGGGGACGACCTGTTCCTGCCTGGCCCGCGCGCCCGGGGGCCGTGGGACGCCAACGCCCTGCACGGCGGTCCTGTGGCCGCCCTGTTGACCCGGGTGGTCGAGCAGCTTCCGGCCGAGGGCGAGATGCAGTTGGCCCGCATCACCGTCGAGCTGCTGCGGCCCGCGCCGGTGGCGCCGCTGCGGGCCACGTCGGGCGTGCTTCGGCCCGGCCGCAAGCTGCAACTGCTGGGCGCGTCGCTGTGGGCGGGGGAGACGGAGGTGGCCAGGGCCGTGGCCGTGCGCATCCGTTCGGCCGCGGTCGACATGCCCGACCTCCAGGCCGACGCAGCCGGCGATCCGCCCCCGCCCCTGCCGCGGACGCAGGCCAAGCAGCGGCGGCCTGGGGACTGGGACGCGTTCCACAACGAGGGTGTGGAGATGCGCTTCGTGTCCGGCTACTTCGGCGACCCCGGGCCGGCCGTGGTGTGGATGCGGCTGTGCCAACCGGTGGTGGCGGGAGAGGAGCCCACCCAGACG
>DASYMT010000073.1:0-8652 GCA_036008925.1 Acidimicrobiales bacterium
GGGATCACGACCGACAGGCAGGGCGCGATCTCGGGCTGGAGCGGTTGGGGCACGAAAGGGATGCTATTTACCAGCCCACGGCCTGGGCCACCTCGACGTCGAGCAGGACCAGCCGCCCGACTTTGAGCGGGCCGGCGTCGGAGCGCAGGAGGAGGTCCCGCCCGCCCGCGGGCACGTCGATGTCGAACATGCCGAGGCCACCCCCCACCCGGTTGCCGGCCAGGTCGAGGACGACGGGCCTGCTCGGGTCGACCGGGTCGACGCGGAGCTGCACCCGCACCCGGCGGGCCCGCGGCAACGGGTTCTCCAGCCGGAGACGGGCGCCGGGCTCGGCCACCCGGAAGCCGAGCACCGCGTCCTGCTGGAGCGGGGAGAAGCCCGAGGCCCAGCGGGGGTAGACCGGGTGCAGCACCAGCTCCCGCAACGGCCCGGGCCGGTCGGGCGTGATGGGGGCGAACAGGATGTCCTCGCCCAGGGTCGTGAGCACCGGGCCCGACGCGGCTGCCTGGAGGGCTGCGACCGCCGCGGCCCCGCCGTCCTCGTACCCCCCGCGCTGGAGCCAGACGGCCCGGCACCCGGCCAGGGCCCCGATCCGCACGGCCACCTCGGGCGGGGCCAAGGCGAAGGCGGCCGACCAGTCCTCGGCCCGTCCCTTCACCGCCCCGTACGTCCAGTGCAGGCGGTCGGTGTGCAGTGGCCCCCGCAGCGGCTCGTAGTCCAGCACGTGGACCAGCGGCCCGTTCTCCGGGAAGGGCAGGTGCGGGAGCTGGAGCACGGCCGAGCCCTGCGGCAGGGTGGCGGCCACCCGCCGGACGAAGGCCTGGTCGGCGTTCCACACGGCCGCCTCGTGGGCGTAGCGCGGCGCGTAGGCGGGGCTGGTCTGGTCGAGCACGGCCAGCACCGCCAGCCCGGCGATAAGCGGCACGTGCACGACGGCCCGGAGCCGCGGCCGCAGCCGGTCGAGCCCTTCGGCCACCGCCACGAAGGCGAAGAAGGCGATGAAGATGGACATGCGGTTGAAGGCCCGGATGGGCGTGCCCACCACTGCGGCCGCCACCGACACCAGCCCCGCGCCCAGCGACGCCAGCAGGGCGGCCACGGCCAGAAAGGCGGCGTGCCGGGTGCGGAGCGACAGCGACTGGGTGCGGCTCCTGACCCCGCCGAGGGCGGATGCCACCGTCACCCCGAGCAGGAACAAGAACCCGCCCGCGGCCAGCCCGCCCAGCGCGGGCGAGTCGAACTCGGGGATGGGGATGGCGTCGCGGTAGGTCTGGGCCGCGTGGCGCAGGGGCGCCAGCCGGTGCTCGGTGATGGGCATCAGCAGGTCGCCCAGCTTGAGCCCGAACTGGTTCGTCTCCCACACGTTTCGGTGGGCCACCTCGGGGTTGGGCCCGTGCTTGACCCGGTAGACGACGCTGGGGGCCAGGTTGACGAGGAAGACGACCAGCACGGCGGCGGCCACGCCGAGGGCCAGGCGGGACGGGCGGCGCTGGACGGCCAGGCCCGCGGCGGCGGCCAGCACCAGCACGAGCGCGAACAGCACGTAGTACTGCACGGCCGAGCCGACCAGCACCACGGCCAGCGCCCCGGCCAGGTTGCGGCGCCGGTCGCCCGACGCGAACGGGGGGCGGTCGCCGAGCAGCGACAGGGCCAGCCAGCAGCCGAGGGGCACGGCGAAGTAGGTCGACAGGAACAGATGGGTCTCGCCCCTGACGAAGTGGTACGGCAGCAGGGCATAGACCGCGCCGAGGGCGGCGGCCGCGGGCCGGGACACACCCAGGTCGACGAGCACCCATGCGGCGGCCACCGCGGCCAGGGGGAAGCCGAGGAGGAAGACCGCGTTCATGGCCACGGCCGACGAGGCCCCGGTCAGCCCCACCAGCCAGGCCAGCGCCAGGGTGGTGTAGTCGAGGAAGGGGAAGTCGCCCAGGTGCTGGCCGAACGGCCACCCCAACAGCCGATCGCCCGCGTTGAGCCCCTGCTCCACCACCGACTTGACCGCCATGTGGTTGAGGTCGGCGTCGCCCCCGTAGGAGAAGGGCACGCCCAGATGCGCGTGCCAGAGCTTGAGGACGAAGGCGGCGCCGACGGACGCGCCCAGAGCGGCCGCGGCATAGGTGAGGACGATCGACCGGCGCTGCCCCATGACGGGGCGAGCGTATTGGGTCAGCCTGCTGCGAATTGGGACGCGTGGCTGATGGCCAGCCAGTGCTCGTCGGTGGCCTGGTCCCAGACCCAGAAGGACACGCCCGTGGCCCCGTGTGTGGCCGCCGAGGAAATGAACTTCTCCAGGGCCTGTCGGCTGGGGGCGCCGCGGGGGCCGCCGTCCACCGCCATGTCGTAGGCCTGGCCCACCGGGATCACCGGCTTGTTCAGGAACGACAGGTTGGCGATGGCGCCGGCCACGTCGACCGCCGGGTCGCGGTTGCCCCAGTAGACCATGGGCGCGATGGCGTCGAAGGCGGTGAGGGCGCCGAACGGGAACCAGCGCTTGGGGCTGGGCCGGGGCACGGTGGCGATCAGCGGGTACTTGTCGCCCACCGCGGCCCGCAGCGCGTTGCCGTAGTCGCGCACGGCCGTGTCGGTGAGGCGGGTGCCCTCCGACGTCGTCTCGATGTCGGCCGAGAAGGCGTCGATGCGGTGGCCCCACGGCGTGGCGTACCAGATCATCTCGCGGGCCCGAGCCGCGTCGGCCAGCGGGTCGTTGAGGTAGGGGAAGTCCCAACCCACCACCTTGAGGCCCGCGGCGTGGGCCGCGGGGAGCAGGCGGTCGAGGTCCTGGCGGGCGTAGAAGCCGGACTTGGACGAGCCCAGCCGGACGTACACGTGGGTCAGGCCCGCGGCCTTGGCCTGGTCGACCAGCACGCGGATGTTGCCGCCCGCGGCCCGGTTCAGCTTGTGGATCCACATGCCCTTGCCGGTGGGGACGGGTCCGTCGACGGGCCGGGGCAGCGGGGCGAGGGGGTACAGGGCGGGCTGCTGGTCGGCCTGCGGCGTGACGGCGGGGTCGGCCGTGCGGGCGAGGGGCGCGTCGGCCGAGGCCGCGGGCGCGGCGGGCCCGGCAGCCAGGCCGCTCAGGAGGGTGACGGCGACCAGGGCGGCCGCCGCGGCCGAGCGGGGCTGAGCCCGGCACCAGTCGATGCACCGGCCGACGACGACGCGCCATCGGGCCGCGGGAAGGACGAGGATCGAGCGCTCCGCCGTTGCACGCACAACGGATATATCGGCACAGACCCCGCCCACCTGATGGCCGCCACTACGATTTCGGCCAGTCCCATGGCCCAACAGAGCGAGCTCGCGCCTCCACCCGCGCCCGTGCGGACCACCGTCGCCGGGGGGCTCCTGCGCACGGCCCGTCCCAAGCAGTGGGTCAAGAACGTGCTCGTGTTCGCCGCCCCCGGCGCCGCGGGCGTGCTGAGCGAGGCGGGGCCGCTGGGCCGCACGGCCGCCGCATTCGTGGTGTTCTGCCTGGCCGCCAGCGGGACGTACCTCCTCAACGACAGCCTCGACTACGCGGCCGACCGCCTGCACCCGGTCAAGCGCCACCGCCCGGTGGCCGCGGGCGTGGTGCCGGTGCGGATCGCCCGAGTGGCGGGGGCCGTGCTGCTGGTCCTGGCCGTGGCCGTGGCCTGGCCGGTGGCCGGGTGGAGGCTGGCCCTGGTGGTCGGCGTGTACGTGGTCCTCACGCTGTCGTACAGCCTCTGGCTCAAGCACCAGCCGGTGATCGACATCGCGGCGGTGGCTGCGGGCTTCGTGGTGCGCACCATCGGGGGGGGCGTGGCCGCGGGCGTGCCCATCTCGCAGTGGTTCCTGATCGTGGCCAGTTTCGGGAGCCTGTTCATGGTCTCGGGCAAGCGCAGCGCCGAGTTCGCCGAGATGGGCGACGACCGGGCCAACACCCGGGTCACCCTGAGCTTCTACACCGCCTCGTTCCTGCGGTACGTGCGGTCGGTCACGTCGTCCGTGGCCATCGCCGCCTACTGCCTGTGGGCCTTCGAGAAGGCCAACGCGGCCACCACCCACGTCTGGTTCGAGCTGTCGATCGTGCCCTTCGTGCTCGGCATCCTCCGCTACGCCCTGCTGCTGGAGACGGGCCACGGCGGCGCGCCGGAGGAGGTCGTGCTCACCGACCGAACGCTCCAGGTGCTGGGGCTGGCGTGGGCCGTGCTGTTCGCCATCGGTGTGTATGCCGGCTGAGCCCCCGTCGGCGTCTGCGTCGTCGGCGGCGGCGTCGTCGGAGGAGCTGCTGGCGGGCTGGGGCCGCACCGCGCCGACCCGGTCCTCGGTGGTCGAGCCCACGTCGGCGGCCGAGGTGGACAAGGCCTTGGGCGGCGTCGGCCCGCGGGGCCTGATCGCCCGGGGGTTGGGCCGTTCGTACGGCGACGCGGCCCAGAACGCCGGGGGCGATGTGGCCCGCATGACCGCGCTGTCGGCCGTGCGGGGACTGGACCTGGAGGCGGCCACCGTGCGGGTCGACGCGGGCGTGTCGCTCGACGCCCTGATGCGGATGCTGCTCCCGTTCGGGCTGTTCCCGTGGGTCACGCCCGGGACCCGGCAGGTCACGGTGGGCGGGGCGGTGGCGGCCGACATCCACGGCAAGAACCACCATCGGGACGGCAGCTTCTGTTCGCACGTGCGCTCGCTGAGGCTGCACACGCCGGGGCGGGGCGTGCTCTCGTTGGGGCCCGACGACGCCGAGTTCTGGGCCACGGCCGGGGGCATGGGGCTGACCGGCGTGGTGTCGGAGGCGGTGCTGTCGCTCCAGCGGGTGGAGACGGCGCTGATGCGGGTGGACACCGAGCGGGCCGCGAACCTGGACGACGTGATGGCCCGCATGGACTCGGGCGACGACGGCTACCAGTACTCGGTGGCGTGGATCGACCTGCTGGCGGGCGGCGCCGCGTTGGGGCGGTCGGTGCTGACCAGGGGGCACCACGCGGTGCGGGCCGACCTGGGCGCTCGGTTTCGGGGCGACCCGCTGGCGTTCGCGCCCGCCACTCGGCTGCGCGCCCCTCGGTGGGTGCCCGCGGGACTGCTGAACCCCTTGACCGTGCGGGCCTTCAACGAGGCCTGGTTCCGCAAGGCGCCCAAGGAGCAGCGCGACCACCTGGAGCCGCTGCACTCGTTCTTCCACCCGCTCGACTTCGTGGCCGACTGGAACCGCGTCTACGGCAGGCCCGGGTTCTTGCAGTGGCAGTTCGTGGTGCCGTTCGGGACCGCGGGCGACGCCGCCTTGCGGACGGTGGTCGAGCGGCTGTCGGGGGCGGGCATCGCCTCGTTCCTGGCCGTGCTCAAGCGGTTCGGGGCTGCCAGTCCGGGGCCGTTGTCGTTCCCCCGGGAGGGCTGGACGCTGGCGCTGGACATGCCCGCGGCCGCGGCGTCGTCGCTCGGGAGGCTGTTGGACGACTTGGACGACGTGGTGCTCGAGGCAGGCGGGCGCGTGTATCTGGCCAAGGACTCCCGGCTGCGGCCCGAGCTGCTTCCCCGCATGTACCCCCGGCTGGCCGAGTGGCAGGCCGTGCGGCGCTCGCTCGACCCTGGGGGCGTGCTGCAATCGGACTTGTCCCGACGACTCTGGACTTTGGAGGCACACACATGAAAGACGCCCTCGGCTCTGTGCAGACGGTGCTGGTACTGGGCGGGTCGTCGGAGATCGGCCTGGCTATCGCCCGTGCCTTGGCCGCGCCCCGGCAGGCCCACGTCATCCTGGCCAGCCGCAAGCCCGACGAGACCGTGTCGGTGGGCGGGCGCACCACGCACGTGCCCTTCGACGCCGACGACGTGGGCTCGCACGCCTCGTTCGTGGCCGACGTGTTCGGCGGCGGGCACGGCGACATCGACGTGGTGGTGGTCGCCTTCGGGGTCTTGGACGGCGACCCGGCCGACGTGGCCCGCACCAACTTCCTGGGCGCGGTGTCGGTCACGTCCCTGGTGGCCGACCGGCTGCGGGAGCAGGGCCACGGGGAGATCGTGGTGCTGTCGTCGGTGGCGGGCGAGCGGGTGCGCAAGTCCAACTACGTGTACGGGGCGACCAAGGCGGGGCTGGACGGCTTCGCCCAGGGGCTCGGCGACGCGCTGGCCGGTTCTGGGGTGCACGTGCTGGTGGTGCGGCCCGGGTTCGTGAAGACGAAGATGACGGCGGGCATGGAGGCGGCGCCCCTTTCGACGACGGCCGACGCGGTGGCCGACGCGGTGGTGCGGGGCCTGGCCCGAGGGGCCGACACGGTGTGGGTGCCGGGGGCGCTGCGCTTCGTGATGGCGGCCCTGCGGCACCTGCCCCGGGCCGTGTTCCGGCGCCTGCCCTTCTAGGGCCGGGGTCGCGGGCCGGCGTGGGCGGGTAGGGCTGTGCGCAAGGTCGCCGCCTTCGACTTCGACGGCACGCTGGTGCCGGGCGACAGCCTGCTCCCGTTCTTGGTCCGGGTGTGCGGGCGACGGCGGGCGGCGACCGCCCTTGGGGTGCTCGGCCCGTCGATCGGGGTGGCGCTGGCCCGGGGCGGGGCTCGTCGGGACGCAGCGAAGGCGGCGCTGGTGTCGCGGCTGCTGCGGGGCCTGCCTGCGGCCGAGGTCGCCCGGGCGGGCGAGGCGTTCGCCTCGGTGCTGCTCCCCCGGGCCCGGCCCGACATGCTGGCCCGGGTGGGGTGGCACCGGGACTCGGGGCACGAGCTGGTGCTGGTGTCGGCCTCGCTGTCGGTGTACCTGGAGCCGCTCGGCGCCATGCTCGGGTTCGACCACGTGCTGGCCACCGGGCTCGAGGTCGGGCAGGACGGGCTGCTCACGGGGCGGCTGCTGGGGGCCAACGTGCGGGGGCCGGAGAAGGCGGTGCGGGTGCGGGAGTGGCTTGGGGCGGACCTGTGCGAGCTGTGGGCCTACGGCGACAGCGCGGGCGACCACGACCTGTTCGCCCTGGCCCAGTGGCCCTACCTGGTCACCCGCCGCGGCACCCTCCGCCCCTGGCCCTGACCCCGCCCCGCCCCCGCCCAACCCCGTCTGGAGGACATAGCGCGCCGTTTCGGCGCGCTATGTCCTCCAGAGCCGGTGAAGGGAGTTGCCGGGTACAGCTACGGCTAGGAGCCGGGGGAGACGTCGAGGCCGATGGCCCGGCCCCGCCAGCCCGGCAGGGCGTCTTGGATGCCGCCGAAGTTGGGCCCGTCGCCGAAGCTCTCCACGTCCCCGTTGCTCGCCGCGATCACATACCCGAGCCCGGTGAGCGTGGGCCGCATCCCCACCGCGGTGGCCACGATCCGCCTGCTGGGCAGCGACCCGTGGAACGGGGCGTCGAAGGCGAAGATGCCGCCGTCGGCCGCCACCAGCCAGTAGCCCGAGTTGTCGGCCTCGGCCGCCATGCCGATGACCGGCCGGGCCAGGCGCATCGACCCCGTCGAGCCGTGGAAACGAGCGTCCCCATAGGCGAAGATCCCGCCGTCCGACGCCACCAGCCAGTACCCCTTGCCGGTCGACGTCGGCGCCATTCCCACCACCGGCTGGTTCAGCTTGATCGAGCCCGTCGAGCCCCAGAACTTGGCGTCGCCGTAGGCGAAGATCCCGCCGTCCGACGCCACCAGCCAGTACCCGTTGCCCGACGGCGTGCGGGCCATGCCCACGATCGGCTTGTTGAGCCGCATGCCGCCCGTCGACCCGTAGAACCGGGGCTTGGCGTCGCCGTAGGCGAAGATCCCGCCGTCCGACGCCACCAGCCAGTAGCCCTGCCCCGACTTGGTGGCCGCCATCCCGACCACCGGCTGGTTGAGCCGCATGCCGCCGGTCGAGCCGAAGTAGCCCGCCTTGCCGAAGGTGAACACGCCGCCGTCGTCCCCCAGCACCCAGTAGCCGTTGACGCCGCCGCTCGGCTGGCCCACCACGCTGAACCACGTCGACTTCAGCCCGAAGTCGATGCGGAACTGGTCACCGGTCTTGGTCACCGAGCCCGACGCGCCGCGCACCACCACCGTCTTGGCCCGCCTGCCCCCGTCGGCGGGCGTGCGCTCGGTGATGTTGACCGACTGCAACGCGCCCACGCCGTACTTGGCCTCGATGGTCCCCACCGGGATCTGCGCCGTCCAGTTGTGGTTGGGGTTCTGGGCCACCGCGTCGCCGTCGTCCTGCACCGAGGGGAACGTCCCCCCGGCCGTCTGCCCGCCGGTCGACGACGAGAACTCGGTTGACGCCACCGCGCTGCCCAGCTTGCGGACGTGCCCGGCCGTGTCGGCGATGGCCTGGTTGGTGTTGGCCACCTCGGCGGCCACGCCCCGGTAGACCTGGCACTGGTCGGTGTCGCAGATCTGGGGGAAGGCGCCGCCCAGCCTGGCCCCTGCATACGACCGGGCCGCCACCGCCTGGGCCCGCAGCGCGTTCATCCCCGCCCCACCGCCCAGCGACCCCCAGCCCGACGGCGACTCGGCGGGCACCACGCCCCGCAGATACGACTCCATCAGGGTCGAGTTGGCCGTGCGCTGGCCCCCGTTGTTGTAGACGACGATGTCGTTTCGGTAGGTCTTGTTGCCGCCCACCTCGCATGTCTCGATCACGCTGCTGTACGCGCCCGCGTCGGGCGCCGACGACAGCTTGATGGGCCCCGGCGCGGCCGAGGCGATCTGGATCCACGGCTCGCCCCCGCACGTGTTGCCCGCGAAGACCTTGAACGTGGCCCCCGAG
>DASYMT010000074.1:0-9230 GCA_036008925.1 Acidimicrobiales bacterium
CCGTCCTGCGGGGTCAGCAGCTCCAGCCGCCCGCCGCACCCGCCCGTGAGCATCCGGGCCAACGGCAGGCCCAGGCCCAAGCCCGGCTTGTTCGAGTCGCCCCGGGTGAACCGCTCGAAGACCCGCTCGCCCAGGAACCCCGGCACCCCCGGCCCGTGGTCGCGCACGTCGAGCACCACCTGCTCGGTGGCCGCCTCCCTCCCGGCCCGCAGCTCGGCCGTGCCCGCGTACTTCAAGGCGTTGTCGACCAGCAGGCCCACGGCGTGGCGCAGCAGCTTGGGGTCGGCCGACACCGACACGTCCTCGCCGCAGTCGACGGTGATCCGCCCGGCGTTGTCGCCCGCCGCGTACCGGGCGTCGCGCAGCAGGTCGACCAGGCGCAGCTCGACGGGCCGGGGCGAGATCACGCCCGCCTCGTAGCCGGACACGGTGAGCAGCTCCTCGACCAGGGTGGTGAGCCTGTCCATGCCCGACTGCATGCGCTCGAGCATCAGGGCCCGCTGGGCCTCGTCGAACTCGTCGCCGTGGGCCAGCAGGGTCTCGGTGAAGCCGGTGACGATGGTGAGGGGCGTGCGCAGCTCGTGCGACACCCGGGCGATGAAGTCCGACTTGAGCTGCTCGAGGCGCACGACCTCCTCGTTGCGCCGGGCGCTCTCGATGGCCCCGGCCACCTGCACGGCCAGCCCGTCGAGGACCTGGACGTCCTCAGCGTCGAAGGCGTCGACCTCGGCCGAGTCGACCTGGAGGACCCCGATCACCCGGCCCATGCAGACGAGGGGGACGGCCAGGTAGCTGCACATGCCCGCGTTGGACCCGAGCCTGCGCAGGGTGGGGTCGACCCGGCTGTCGCAGTCGAGGTCGGGGGAGTAGATGGTCTGGCCGCTGGCGATGACCCGGCCCGACAGGCCGGTGCCCACCGGCACCCGGGCGGCCATGACCTCGGGGCTGACGGGCGGGTCGGAGGCGGCCACGTAGACCTGGCCCGCGTCGTCGATCAGGCAGATGGTGCCGCCCCGAAAACCGACGAGGGAGCGCATGGCCCCGAGCACCGTGCCGAGGACGGGCGGCAGCTCTAGGGCGGGTCCGATCTCGCGGGCCACCGACGACAGCAGAGCATGGAGCGCGAGCAGCCGTTCCAGGCGTTCCTCTGATGACGCGACGCGCTGTCGCACGAGGCCTCTATCGACCCGGCCGGCACTAGCCTGAGCGGCTGAGCCCCCCGCTTGGTCGAGGATGTCGTGTTCAAGCTCGTCGTTTCGCTGGTGTTCATCGTGGTGGTGCTGCGACTGGGCTACGGCCTCATTCGCACGCTGGGCCGTCCCCTGCCCCCGCCGCCCCCGCCTGGCGAGATGCGCAAGGTGAACCTGCGCTTCCGCTGCACGATCTGCGGCACCGAGGTCAAGATGACCGCGGCCCCGGACGAACTGCCCGAACCGCCCCGGCACTGCCTGGAGGACATGGAGCTGGTGGCTCCGGCCATCGAGTGACGGGCCCGGCAGGCCGCGCTATCCCCAAGATGGGGAGAACCTGGGGGTAATTACATACGTGGAACTCGGAGCGCCGAACCTCAGTGGTACTTGGTGGCGGTGATGAAGCCCATGGTGATGAGCCCCAGGCCCAGCAGCAGGTACCAGTTGTTGGAGTCTCCGGGGAGCACGCCCGCGCCCGGTAGATAGTTCATGATGATGACGAGCATGCCCAGGATGAGGAACGTCAGCATCAGGACCGGCACCCAGGTGGGGCTGCGGCGGTACTCCTTGGGGATGGGCGCGGTGTACCGGCCCGTCGACTTCGGCGTCACCCGTCCGCTGGCCTTGTGCTTGGTGACCGCAGGCTTCTCTGAGGAATCGGGCTCCTTGCTCTTGCCCCGGCGCAGGATCGACATGGCGGGAGGTTAGCGATGCCGCGCTCCCGCCTGCTGCTGGCCGCGGCCTGCGCCCTTCTCGGCTTCCTCGCCGTCATCGCTGTGCGCACCCGCCCGGCCGACCCCGAGGCCCGCCTGCCCCGCCAGTACCGACTGGCCGCGCTCATCGACCGCCAGCAGCGCTCGGCCGCCGACCTGCGCAGGGAGGTGGCCCAGTTGCGGGTCGACGTGGCCGGCCTGCGGTCGGCCCGGGCGGGCCGCCAGGAGGGCGTGTCGGTCAGAGAGGGCCAGTTGCAGGAGCTGTCGGCCATGGCCGGCCTCGTCGCCCTGAAGGGGCCGGGTCTCAAGGTCACCTTGGACGACTCGTCGCTCGACGAGGCCCCCACCGGCAACGTCAACGACCTGGTCATCCACTCCCAAGACGTGCAGGCCGTGGTCAACGCGCTGTGGCGGGCCGGGGCAGAGGCGGTGGCCATCAACAAGCAGCGGCTGGTGGGGACCAGCGCCGTGCTCTGCGTGGGCAACACCCTCTTGCTGAACGGCACCGTCCAGTCGCCCCCCTATGTGGTGACAGCGGTGGGCGCGGCCCGCGACCGCTTCGAGGCCGACAGCCTGGTGCGCCGCCTGCACGACGACGCCAAGGAGTTCGGCCTGCGCTTCTCCGTGGGCCGGGAGGACTCGATGGAGGTCCCCGCCTTCAACGGGACGACGACCGCCAAATTCGCCCGGCCCACCACCTCGGGCGGCCGGTAGCCTCGACGCCAATGGGAGCCCGGGTCCTCGTCGTCGACAACTACGACTCGTTCGTCTACAACCTGGTCCAGTACCTGGGTGAGCTGGGGGCCGAGCCGCTGGTCCACCGGCACGACGCCTTGACCGTGGCCGAGGCCGACGCCCTCGAGCCCGACGCCGTGCTCATCTCGCCCGGCCCCGGCCGGCCCGAGGACGCGGGCATCAGCAACGACCTCATCCTGCGCATGGCGGGCCGGGTGCCGGTGCTGGGCGTGTGCCTCGGGCACCAGTGCATCGGCCAGGTCTTCGGGGGCGAGGTGGTGCGGGCCCCCCACGTCATGCACGGCAAGACCTCGATGGTGGCCCACGACGACGCGGGCGTCTTCGCGGGCCTGCCCAACCCCATGGAGGCCACCCGCTACCACTCGCTGGTGGTCGAGCAGTCGTCGGTGCCCTCGGTGCTGGAGGTCACGGCCACGTCGGAGGACGGGCTGGTGATGGGCCTGCGCCACCGGCAGCACGCGGTGGAGGGCGTGCAGTTCCACCCCGAGTCGATCCTCACCCATGCGGGCAAGCCCATGCTGGCCAACTTCCTGGCTCAGGTGGGCGTCAGGGACTGACGGCTTTTTTGCCCACGGTGATCGTCACCGTGGAGCCCTGGTCGGCCTTGGTGCCCGCGTTCGGGTTCTGGTCCACCACCCGGCCGTCGTCGCTGTCGGACGTGACCGTCTGGTCCTGGCGGGCCACCTTGAACCCGGCGTCCTTGAGCTTCTTGGTGGCATCGGCCTCGGTGAGCCCGAGCACGTCGGGCACGTCGACCTGGGCGGGCCCGCTGGACACGATGAGCGTGACGGTCGAGCCCTTGTCCACCTGCTGGCCCGCGGCCGGGTCGGTGCGGATGACCTTGCCCTGGGCGACGGTCGACGACGCCTCTTCGGTGGTCTTGGCCTCCAGGCCCAGTCGGCCCAGGTCGTTGGCCGCCACCGCCGCGTCCTTGCCCGCCTCGCTCGGGATGGCCACCTTCTCCTTGCCCGACGACACCGTGAGGTTGACCGACGTGCCCGGCGGCGCCTGCTCGTTGGCCTTGGGGTCCTGGGCCAGCACCGTGCCCGCGGGGATGCTGTCGCTCGGCTGCTGGGTGATGGAGCCGACCTTGAAGCCCTGGTTGGTGAGCTCGTCCTCGGCGTCCTGCTGCTTCAGGCCGACGACCCGGGGGACGCGCACGGTCTGCTCGCCCTGGCTCACGTGCAGCGTGACGGTGGCGCCCTTGTTGGCGTTCTCCCCCGCCTTGGGGTCCTGGTCGAAGACGATGTCCTTGTCCGCCGCGTTGTTCTCGTACTTCTTCTCGGTGGTGAAGCCCTGGTCTTTCAGGATGGTCTCGGCGTCGGCGATGGGCTTGCCCACCACGCTGGGGACGGGGACGGTGGCCGTCTTCTTGGTGTCGGACCCGCCCAAGCCGAACTGCTTGGCCAGCAGGAACAGCAGCACGGCCAACGCAGCCAGCATCACGAAGAGCAGCACCACGTAGGCGCCCGTGCGCTTGCGGGGCGGCTCGCCCCCGGCACCCGCGACCATCGTGGCGGGCCCGGTCTGCACGGCCTGCGTGGCGCCGACCATCTCGGTGGCGGCCACCGCGGTGGTGGCCGGGGGCGGGGAGACGGCGGCCACCTGGCGGCCCTGCTTGAACCGCAGCAGGTCGGCCCGCAGCTCCTCGGCCGTGGCGTAGCGGTGGGCCGGGTCCTTGGCCATGGCCTGGAGGACGATGGCCTCGAAGGCGGGGGAGATGCCCGGGCTGAGGGCCCGGGGCGGCTGGGGCACCTCCCGGACGTGCTTGTAGGCCACGGTGACCGGGTTGTCGCCGGTGAAGGGGGGCTGGCCGGTGACCATCTCGTAGAGGACGACGCCGAGGGCGTACACGTCGCTGCGGGCGTCGACCGGGAAGCCCTGGGCCTGCTCGGGCGAGAAGTACGTGGCGGTGCCCATCACCGCGCCGGTCTGGGTGAGGTTCTCGGCCGCCCCCGCGCTCAGGGCCCGGGCGATGCCGAAGTCGGCCACCTTGACCCGGTCGTCGTTGTCGATCAGGACGTTGCCGGGCTTCACGTCCCGGTGCACCACGCCGTTGCGGTGGGCGAAACCCAGGGCGGCGGCCACCTCGGCCCCGATGTCGGCGGCCCGGTCGGGCAGCAGCGGCCCCTCGACCCTCAGGGCCTGGGACAGGGGGCGGCCGTCGACGAACTCCATGACGATGAAGTAGGTGCCGCCCTCCTCGCCCCAGTCGTAGACGGAGACGATGTTGGGGTGGCTGAGGTTGGCTGCGGCCTGGGCCTCCCGGCGGAACCGCTCCACGAAGCTGCGGTCGGTGGACAGCTCGGGGAACAGCATCTTGAGCGCCACCCGGCGGTCGAGGAGCTGGTCGTGGGCCAGGTAGACATCGGCCATGCCGCCGCGGGCGATCTGGCGCACGACCTCGTAGCGGCCGCCGTAGACCTGGGTGTTCCGAGCCATGACCGGTTCAGCCTAGGGGGCGGGCGCCGCGAATCCGTGACTGGAGGACGGGCTCGCGCCCAGGCGCCACCCGGTCCTCCAGAGCGGGGTGGGCCCGGCTGGTCACGGGGTGAGGGCGGCCCGGATGACGGCTTGGGCGATGGGCGCGGCCACCCGCCCGCCCGTGATGTTGTCGCCCAGGCCGGGCTGGCTCTCCACGATGACGGCCACCGCCACCCGGGGGGCCTCGGCCGGGGCGAAGGCGATGAGCCAGGCGTGGGAGTTGTTGCCGATGGTCTGGGCCGTGCCGGTCTTGGCCGCCACCTGCACGCCGGGGACGGCGGCCCGGGTGGCGGTGCCGCCGTTGACCACGCCGACCATCATGTCCCGCAGGGCCGCCGCGCTGGTGCTCGACATGGCCCGGGTCCACGGCTCCGGGTTGGCCCGCTCGACCACGTTGCCCTCGCTGTCGCGCAGCTCGGCCAGCAGGTGGGGCTTCATGACCGTGCCGCCGTTGGCCACGCCCGCGGCCACCAGCGCCATCTGCAAGGGGGTGGCGGCCACGTCCTGTTGCCCGATGGCCGACTTGGCCAGGGCGGGCTGGTCCCGCTTGAAGTCGGTGTCGGTGAACACCGAGCGGGCCACCGCGGGCAGGTCGAGGGGCGGCCGCTCGCCGAAGCCGAAGGCGTGGGCCTGCTCGCTGAGCTTCTGGCCGCCCAGGTCGAGGCCGATCTGGGCGAAGCCGGTGTTGCAGGACACCTTGAGCAGGTCGGGCAGGACGCCGCCGCACGAGCCGCCCCCGAAGTTGCTCAGGGGCCGGTTGGTCTGGGGCAGCTTGAGTTCGCGCAGGACGGGATAGGGCCGGGTGGCCAGGTCGGGCTGCTTCTCCAGCACGGCCGCGGCGGTGACCACCTTGAAGGTGGACCCCGGCGGGTACCGCTCCCGGTAGGCCCGGGGCAGGAGCGGCTTGTTGGGGTCGGCGTTCAGCGCGGCCCAGTCGGACTGCACGGCGTGGGTGTCGTGGGCGGCCAGCGGGTTGGGATCGAAGCTGGGGTAGCTCCACATGGCGAGGATGCTGCCGTCGGTGGGGTTGAGGGCGACCACCGCGCCCTTGCGGTTGCCCAGGGCGTCCTTGGCCGCCTGCTGGAGCTTCTTCGACACGGTGATGGTGAGGTTGCCGGTGCGGGTGCGGTCCGACAGCAGGTCCCGCACGGTGCGCAGCTTGGCCGTGCGCCCGGCCAGGTCGTCGTTGTAGGCGCGTTCGAGCCCCTCGGCCCCGTAGGTGAAGGAGAAGTAGCCGGTGAGGTGGCCGAACAGTTCCTTCTCCGGGTACTGGCGCTGGCGCTTGAAGGTGTCGTCGGTGGGGACCGACTGGGCCAGCACCACGCCGTCGGCCGTCTGGATCACGCCCCGGTCCCGGCTGAAGTCCTTGGTGGCCTTGCGGGTGTTGCCCGGGGCGTTGGCCAGCTTGTCGGCCTGGGCCACCTGCACCTGGTTGAGCTTGGCGAACAGCAGGGTGAACAGGCACAATAGGGCCACGCCCATGCGACGGATCTGCTTATCCATGGACGCCCTCGGCCCGCAGCCGGCGCTCGACGGTGTCGTTGGAGATGCGCAGCAGCAGGGCCAGCAGCACGTAGTTGGCCACGAGCGACGAGCCCCCGTAGGACACGAACGGCAGCGTGATGCCGGTGAGGGGCACGATCCGGGTGACGCCGCCGATGATGATGAAGGTCTGGACGCCGAGGATCATGGTGAGCCCCGCGGCCAGCAGCTTCTCGAACGGCTGCTCGGCCCGCAGGGCGATGCGCAGGCCCACGCCCACGACGACCAGGAAGGCGGCCACCACGGCCACCGTGCCGAGCAGGCCCGTCTCCTCGCCGATGGCGGCGAAGATGAAGTCGGTGGCCGCGGCCGGGATCTTCTGGGGGCTGCCCAAGCCGATGCCCGACCCGGCCAGCCCGCCCGAGCCCATGGCGTACAGGCCCTGGACCAGTTGGTAGGCCTGGTCCTGGGCGTGGGGCCACGGGTTGAGCCAGATGCGGACCCGCTCCTGGACGTGGGTGAACGAGCTGTAGGCGAACAGCGAGCCCAGGGCGAACAGGCCCGCGCCTAGCACCAGATAGGCCCCCCGGTCGGTGGCGATCCACAGCATCCCGATGAACAGGGCGAAGAACAACAGCGACGAGCCCAGGTCCTTCTCGGCCGTCATCACCAGTAGGGAGAAGCCCCAGGCCAACAGGATGGGGCCCGCGGCCCGGGGCTGGGGCAGGAGCCTGCCCTTGCCGAAGTCGGACAGCAGCTCGCGCTTTTCCACCAGGTAGGCGGCGAAGAACACGGCCAGGGCGATCTTGGCCAGCTCGCCCGGCTGGAAGTTGACCGGGCCGAAGCGCACCCACAGCCGGGCCCCGTTGATGTTGCGGCCCACCACCGGCAGCAGCGGCATCATCAGCAGGCCCACGCCGAGGAGGGCGAAGCTGTAGCGGTAGCGCTCCAGGTCACGGGAGCGGCGCACCACGATCAGGGTGGCGATGAAGGCGACGATGCCGAGCGCCGTCCACGTGGTCTGGAGGCGGGCCAGGTCCCGGTCCAGGCGGGCGATGAAGACGTAGCCCAGGCCGTTGAGCAGGCCCGCCACCGGGAGCAGCACGCCGTCGGCGTTGGGGGCGAAGCGGCGCACGGCTACGTGGGCCACGGCCAGCAGCCCCAGGATCATGCCCAGGAGGGGGCCGATGTTGGCGGGCAGGGAGGCGGTGCGGCCGAGGGAGGCGAGCACGTAGGCGCCCGCGGTGATGATGGCGACGAGCAGCAGCAGGCCGAGTTCGGTGTCCCGGCGGTGGGCCCGGGTCATGGGTGCTGGACGGCGGTGGTGTTGGTCGGGCTTGCGGCCGGGGCCGTCGTGGTCGTGGTGGCCGACGGGGCCTGCGCGGCGGCAGCGTCCTTGAGGTTCTGGACGTAGCGCCGGGCCGCGTCGAGGGAGTTCTCCTCCTTGCCCGCCCGCAGGTCGGCCCGGTAGGGGGCGGGCACGTCGGCCTCGGCCAGGTCGGTGCGCTGCTTGACCGTGGGCTTGAACCACAACAGCCCGCCGGGCCGGCCCTGGAAGACGGCCACCCGGCTGTTGTCCAGGCCCACGTAGTACGAGCCCCGGGCGTAGACGCCGATGGCGGCGGCGGCGCCGCCGAGCACGAGGAGCAGGGCGAGGACGAAGGCCGCCGACTTGAGCGTCACCCGCCTGCGCCTGGGGCCAGCCTCGGCGGGGCGGGGCTGCTTGGCGGGCTTGGCCGTCGGTGTGGGGGCCGGTGTCGGAGTTGGGGTTGGGGCGGCGGCGGGCGGGGCGATCTCGACCTCGGCCGGTCGGGACGGGAGGGGCTCGGCCGCCACTGCGGCCGACGCCTTGGCCGCCCGGTCCCCGTCGTCCACCACGTCGACGATGACCACGGTGACGTTGTCGCTGCCCCCATGGGCCTTGGCCCGCTCGACCAGCTCCTGGGCCGCGGCATCGGGGTCGGCGATGCGGCGGGCCACCGAGGCGATGTCGTGGTCGGTGACCTCGTTCATGAGGCCGTCCGAGGCCAGGACGTAGCGGTCGCCCTCGAATGGCGTGATGCCGAAGCAGTCGACCTCCACGTCGGGCTGTACCCCGAGGGCCCGGGTGAGGATGTGGCGCTGGGGGTGGACGCTGGCCTCGTCGGCCGAGAGGCGCCCGGTGCGGACCATCTCCTCGACCAGGGAGTGGTCCTCGGTGAGCTGCTCCAGCTCGCCGTCGCGGATGCGGTAGGCCCGGGAGTCGCCCACGTTCACCACGGCCAGCACCTCGTCGCCGTCCTCCTCGACCAGGGCCACGGCGGTGAGGGTGGTGCCCATGCCCCGCAGCGCCGGGTCCTGGCGGGCCCGCTCGAAGATGGCGTCGTTGGCCCGGCGCACGGCCTGGGCCAGGCTGTGGCGGGAGCGGTCGCCCTCGAAGGCGGCCTTGAGGGTGGCCACCGCGATGGCCGAGGCCACCTCGCCCGCGGCGGGCCCGCCCATGCCGTCGGCCACCGCGAACAGGGGCGGGTCGACCAGCAGGCTGTCCTCGTTGTTGGTGCGGACCCGGCCCACGTCGGTGGCGGTGCCCCACCGCAACGCCGTCACACGTCCGCCTCGAGGACGG
>DASYMT010000075.1:0-13792 GCA_036008925.1 Acidimicrobiales bacterium
CGCCAGTCGGCCGAGGACGCGCCCGAGACGCCCCGGCCCACGCTGCGGGAGGTGCGCTGATGGGGTACTTCAAGGGCTTCGGCGTCACGTTCAAGACCCTCTTCGAAGACCGGATCACGTCGCAGTACCCGGAGGAGAAGAAGGTCAAGCCGGTCCGGGCCCACGGCCGCCACGTCCTCAACCGCTACGAGGACGGGATGGAGAAGTGCATCGGGTGCGAGCTGTGCGCGGGCGTGTGCCCGGCCCGCTGCATCTACGTGCGCGGCGCCGACAACCCGCCCGACGCGCCGGTCTCGCCGGGCGAGCGGTACGGGTTCGTGTACGAGATCAACTACCTGCGCAGCATCCACTGCGACCTGTGCGTGGAGGCGTGCCCGACCGAGGCCATCACCGAGTCCAAGCTGTTCGAGTTCTCCTTCACCGACCGCAAGGACGCCATCTACACCAAGGCCGAGCTGCTGGTCGACGATGCCGGGCGGCCCCAGCACCTGCCGTGGGAGGACTGGCGACCGGGCGAGGACGAGCACACGTCGGCGTGGGTGCGGGCCACCGCGCCGAGTGGCGCGGCCCGCTACGAGGGCCGGGTGCAGTGGTCGGGCGAGTTGGGCTACGGCGTGCGGCCGCCCGAGGCGGGCCAGACCCTCGACGTGCCCGCCGAGGCGGTTGAAGAGGTGGCGGGCGACATCGCGGTGGCGCACACCGACAACGTGGAGACGGCTCACTGATGCCCGCGAACCCTGTGCGACGACAACCGACGTGGGGGGCGTGATGGTGCTCGCCATGGCGCCTTCGCTGCCGGGGCTGTTGGCCGCGGCCACGTCCAAGGTCGACCTTTTGGTGTTCGTGGCCTCGGCCGTCATCGTGCTGGCGGGCGCCATCGGCGTCATCGTGGCCCGCAACCCGGTCCACTCCGCCCTCATGCTGGTGATGACGCTCTTCGGCATCGCCGTGCTGTTCGTGGCCCAAGAGGCCCACTTCCTGGCCGCTGTGCAGGTGATCGTCTACGCGGGCGCCATCGTCGTGTTGTTCTTGTTCGTGATCATGCTGTTGGGCGTGGACCGCCAGGAGGCGGTCGACCAGGACCCGCTGCAAGGCCAGCGGCCCACGGCCATCGCCCTCGGCATCATCGCCTTCGCCCAGCTCATCATCCTGGGGGGCACGGCCAACTGGGCCACCGGCAACCTCTCGACGGCCGGGCAGGCGGGCGGCGTGGGGAGCAACGTGGAGAAGCTGGCCCGCTCGATCTTCACCCGCTACCTGCTGCCCTTCGAGATCACGTCGGCCCTGCTGGTGATCGCGGTCATCGGCGCGGTGGTGCTGGCCCGCAAGGCCCCGGCCGAGGAGGGGCCGGTATGACCCTCGGCGACACGCAGCTTGGGGAGCCAGCGCAATGAGCCTCGGCGGGGAGTGGTACCTGGCCCTGGCCGCGGCCCTGTTCACCATCGGCGCGGTGGGCCTGCTCATCCGGCGCAACGTGCTGGTGATGTTCATGTGCGTGGAGCTGATGCTCAACGCCGTCAACCTCACCTTCGTGACCTTCTCCCGGATGCTCGACGACATCGGCGGCCAGTCGCTGGTGTTCTTCGTGCTCGTGGTCGCGGCGGCCGAAGTCGTGGTCGGCCTCGGAATCATCGTCTCCATCTTCCGGCGCCGGGCAGCCGCCACGGCCGACGACCTGCACATCCTGAAGGGGTGAGCGGACCAAACCGATGAACGCCGCCTACCTCATCCCCGCGCTCCCGCTCCTGGGCTTCCTCGGCCTGGTCGTGTTCGGCAAGTGCCTGGGCGACCCGCTGTCGGGCTGGCTGGCCACCGCGGCCATCGGCTCGAGCTTCGTGGCGTCGGTCGTGACCTTCGCCTCGTTGGTCGGCCATGACGAGCACCACCGCAGCGTGACCAAGTCGATCTTCACCTGGCTCGACGTGGGCGGCCTGCACGTCAAGGCCTCGCTGCTGGTCGACCCGCTCAGCATGACCATGTGCCTGTTCGTCACCGGCGTGGGCACGCTGATCCACCTCTACGCCATCGGCTACATGCACGGCGACAGCCGCTACCCCCGCTTCTTCGTCTACCTCAACCTGTTCGCCTTCTCCATGCTCATGCTGGTGCTGGGCGACAACCTGCTCGTCACCTTCCTGGGCTGGGAGGGCGTGGGCGCCTGCTCGTACCTGCTCATCTCCTTCTGGTTCGAGCGGGAGACGGCGGCCAGCGCGGGCAAGAAGGCGTTCGTCACCAACCGGGTGGGCGACTTCGGCTTCCTGATCGCCACCTTCCTGGCCTTCCTGGCCTTTGGCTCGATCACCTACAACGACATGTTCGACAAGCTGCACGGCGCGGGCCACACCACCCTGGTCGCCATCGCCCTGCTGCTGTTCCTGGGCGCCTGCGGCAAGTCGGCCCAGCTCCCGCTCTACGTCTGGCTGCCGGACGCCATGGAGGGCCCCACCCCGGTCTCGGCCCTCATCCATGCCGCCACCATGGTCACCGCGGGCGTGTACCTCATGGCCCGCATGAGCCCGCTGCTGCACGAGGTCCCCACCGTGGCCACCGTCATCGCGTGGGTCGGCGTCCTCACCGCCCTTTTCGCGGCCACCATCGCCTGCGCCCAAGACGACATCAAGAAGGTCCTCGCCTACTCGACCATCTCCCAGTTGGGCTACATGTTCCTGGCCGTCGGGTCGGGCGCCTACGTGGCCGCCATCTTCCACATGGTCACCCACGCCTTCTTCAAGGCCTTGCTCTTCCTCGGCGCCGGATCGGTGATCCACGGCCTGCACGAGGAGCAGGACATGAAGCGCATGGGGGCGCTGCGCAAGTGGATGCCCGTCACGTCGGCCACCTTCATCATCGGCTGGCTGGCCATCGCGGGGGTGCCGCCCTTCGCGGGCTTCTGGTCAAAGGACGAGATCCTGGTGGCCGCCTACGGCAAGGGCAAGGCCCTCTGGCTGCTGGGCGCCCTCACCGCCGGGCTCACCGCCTACTACATGGCCCGGCAGGTCGCCCTCGTCTTCTTCGGCAAGGAGCGTTGGCGGGAGGCCGACCATGCGGGCACGCCCGACAAGGCCGAGCTGACCGAGCCCGAGCCGGTGGCCGACGACCACGCAGCGGACGGCCACGCAGCCGACGGCCACGGCCATTCCGCCGAGCCGCACGAGGCGCCCTGGACGATGACCGCGCCGCTCGTGGTGCTGGCCGTGCTGGCCGTGCTCGGCGGCGTCATCAACCTGCCGTTCGGCCGGTCGTACCTGCTCGAGCACTGGCTGGGGGGCGTGGGCGAGACGTTCCACCATGCCGCCACCCTCGCCAGCAGCACCAAGGTGGCCCTGGGCGCGGCCGTGACTGCGGTCGTCCTCATCGCCACCGCCGTGGGCTTCCGCCTCTGGTCCACCCGGCCCGAGCACCCCGAACTTGAGCCGGTCGTGCTCAAGCGGGCGTGGGGGGTCGACGCCCTGTACTCCTTCATCTTCGGCACCGGCGGCGGCCTGGTCGCGGCCGAGGCGGCGGCGGTCGACAAAGCCGTGATCGACGGGGCCGTCAACGGGACGGGCAGCGCGGTGCGGCTGGGCGGGACCAACCTGCGCAAGCTCCAGACCGGCTACGTCCGCAACTACGCCCTGGGCATCGGGGTGGGCGCGGTGCTGCTGTTCGGCTACGCCATCGTCAGGATGGGCCTGTGATCGCGGCAGCCGCAGCCGAGGCCCACAACGCGGGCTTCCCGCTGCTGAGCGCCATGGTGCTGCTGCCCATCGTGGTGGCCGCCGTCATCGCCCTCATCCCCCGCAACCGGACCGACATCATCAAGGTGGTCGGCCTGCTCGGGTCGGTGGCCACCGGCATCCTCACCATCGTCGCCCTCGTCGACTTCGACACCCACGCGGCCGGGTTCCAGTTCGTGACCCAGCACGTGTGGATCAAGGAGTTCGGCGTCTCGTGGAAGCTGGGCCTCGACGGGATCTCGCTGTTCCTCGTGGTGCTGACCGGCGTGCTGTTCCCCATCGCCCTGGCCGGGCCTAAGGTGAAGCGGGACGTGAAGTCCTACATCGCCTGGATGCTCGTGCTGGAAGGCGCCTGCCTCGGCTCGTTCCTGGCCCTCGACCTGCTGGTGTTCTTCCTGTTCTTCGAGCTGACCCTCGTCCCGATGTACTTCATCATCGCGGGGTGGGGCTACGAGAACCGGGTGTACGCCTCGCTCAAGTTCTTCCTCTACACCCTGTTCGGCTCGGCCTTCATGCTCGTGGGCCTGGTCGCCCTGGTGTTCCTGTCGACCAAGGGCGGCAACCCGCTCACCTTCGACCTGGTGACGCTGGCCGACCGCCAGGCCCTGGCCGCCGACACGGCCCGCTGGATCTTCCTGGCCTTCGCCATCGGCTTCGCGGTCAAGGTGCCGCTGTTCCCGGTGCACACCTGGCTCCCCGACGCGCACACCGAGGCGCCCACCGCGGGCTCGGTGATCCTGGCGGGCGTGCTGCTCAAGCTGGGCACCTACGGCCTGGTGCGCTTCGGGCTCTACCTGTTCCCCAAGGCCTCGGTGGACCTTGCCCCGCTGCTGCTCACGCTGGCCGTGATCGGCATCACCTACGGGGCGCTGGTGGCCACGGTCCAGCGCGACCTGAAACGGCTGGTGGCGTACTCGTCGGTGGCCCACCTCGGCTTCATCGTGCTGGGCACGTTCGCCTTCACCTCGCAGGGCCTGTCCGGCGGCATCCTCCAGATGGTGAACCACGGCCTGTCGACCGGCGCCCTCTTCCTCCTGGTGGGCATGATCTACGAACGCCGCCACACCCGGCAGATTGCCGAATTGAACGGGCTCCAGAAGACCATGCCGGTGCTGGCCGCCGTGTTCATGGTGGTCATGCTCTCGTCGGTGGGGCTGCCCGGGCTCAACGGGTTCGTGGGCGAGTTCCTCATCCTGCTGGGGACCTTCGTGACCCACCGCTGGTGGGCGGTGGTGGCGTCGACCGGCGTGATCCTGGCCGCCGTCTACCTGCTCTGGGCCTACCAGCGCGTCTTCCACGGCGAGCCCTCCGAGGAGAACCGCAACCTGCCCGACATGACGTGGCGGGAGCGGGGCGTGATGCTGCCGCTGGTCGGGCTCATCGTGTTCCTCGGCGTGTACCCCAAGCCCGTGCTCGACCGCATCAACCCGGCGGTGGAACACCTGATCCAGCACGTGCAGGACCACAGCGACTACCGCCAGCCCGGCGTGTCCGCCAAGCACGAGGTGGTTGACGAGTGATCGCGGCACTGCTCTCCCAGGTGGCCCAGAACGACCAGCTCCCGCCCCTGCGCGTCCCGCAGGTGGAGTACAAGGCCATGGTCCCCGAGCTGGTGCTCATGGGGGCGGCCCTGCTGCTCCTCCTGATTGCGTCGCTCAACCGGAGGCGGCCGCCGGTCGGGTCCTACGCCACATTCACGGCGGTGGCCGGCGTCGTCGCCGGGGTCGCCTCCTGGCAGCAGTGGCGGGACGTGGCCGACCACGGCGCCTACCGGGCGGTGGCCAACGCCATCGTGGTCGACGGCTTCAGCGCCTTCTTCCTGCTGCTCATCTCGGTGACCGTCGTGCTCGGCGCGCTGGTCTCCGACTCCTACCTCAGACGGGAGGAGCTCGACGGGCCCGAGTTCTACGTGCTGCTCATGCTCACCGCCGCGGGCGGGATGTTCATGGGCGCGGCCAACGACCTCATCGTGGTCTTCCTCGGCCTGGAGATCCTGTCGATCGCCCTCTACGTGCTGACCGCGTTCCACCGGCGCAGGCTGGAGTCGCAGGAAGCGGCCATGAAGTACTTCCTGCTGGGGGCCTTCTCGTCCGCGCTGTTCCTGTACGGCATCGCCCTGGTGTACGGCGCCACCGGCTCCACCAACCTGGTGGAGATCGGGGCCTACCTGGCCCAGAACGTGATCGTGAGCAACGGCCTGCTGTTGGCGGGCATGGGCCTTTTGCTGGTGGGCCTGGGCTTCAAGGTGGGCGCGGTGCCGTTCCACATGTGGACGCCCGACGTGTACCAGGGCGCGCCCACGCCCGTCACCGGGTTCATGGCCGCCGCCTCCAAGGCTGCGGGCTTCGCCGCCCTGCTGCGGGTGTTCTTCACCACCTTCGGGCTCATGCGCCTGGACTGGCAGCCGGTCATCTGGGCCGTGGCCGTGCTGACCCTGGTGGTGGGCTCGACCCTCGCCCTGGTGCAGAGCGACATCAAGCGCATGCTGGCCTACTCGTCCATCAGCCATGCGGGCTACGTGCTCATCGGGCTTCAGGCCGGGACCAGCCGGGGCGTGGCCGGGTCGCTCTACTACCTGCTGGCCTACACGTTCATGGTCCTGGGCAGCTTCGCCATCGTGACCCTGGTGGGCCGCCGGGGCGACGCCCTGCACGACCTCGACAACTACCGGGGGCTGGCCTCGCGCCGGCCGGGCCTGGCCCTGGCCTTCACCGTGTTCCTCATGGCCCAGGCGGGCATCCCGTTCACCACCGGGTTCCTGGCCAAGTTCTACGTGATCACCGCGGCCGTGCAGGCCCACTCGTATGCCATCGCCCTCATCGGGATGCTGGCCGCGGTCGTGGCCGCCTTCTTCTACCTGCGGGTCATCGTGGTGATGTACACGCCGACCGGCGATGCGGACGACGACGCCGAGGTGGCCGCGCTCCCGCGCCTGCGGCTTCCGTTCGGCACCGGGGTGGTCCTGGCCGTCACCACCGCGTTCACCATCGCCTTCGGCATCGTCCCCCAGCCCATGATCGACTTCGCCACCGAGGCCAGCAGGCGCCTGCTGTTCTAAAGGGCCCCACCTGCCGATAAGGAGGGCGATGGGCAACGAGGCGACGATTCGCGCCTATGGCGGACAGGCCGTGCTGGGCGGGGTGCTGATGCGCGGCGCATCGACCTGGGCGGTGGCCGTGCGCAAGCCCGACGGCGCCATCGCCACGACGACGGGCACCGTCCCGGTGTGGGGCGCCCGGTGGCGCAAGGTCCCGGTGGTGCGGGGTGTGATCGGCCTCGTCGAGTCGCTGCGGCTGGGGGCCAAGGCCATCGAGTGGTCGGCGGGCCAGGCCGAGATCGGGGGGCCTGCGGCAGTGGCGTCCGGACCGCCCGGCATCGTCGAGCGGGCCTTCACCTGGATCGGCGTGGCCGTGGTGCTCGCCTTCTTCTTCGTGGTGCCGGGCGTGGCCGCGGGCCGGCTGCCCGGGTCGGGCTCGGGCATGGGGCTGAGCCTGATCGAGGGCGTCATCCGCATCAGCTTGTTGATCGGGTACATCGCCGCGCTGGGCCTGGTGCCCGACCTGCGCAGGCTGTACGAGTACCACGGGGCCGAGCACAAGGCCATCACCGCCCTGGAGGCGGGGGCCGACCTGACGCCCGAGTCGGTGAACCGCTTCACCACCCGCCACCCCCGCTGCGGGACGACGTTCCTGCTCGTGGTCATGGTGGTCGCGGTGGCCGTCCACCCGCTGGTGGGGCGGCCCGCCCTGCCCGTGCTGATCCTGTCCCGGTTGGCCCTGGTGCCGGTGGTGGCGGGCCTGTCGTACGAGGTCATCAAATGGGCCGCGGCCCGGATCGAGCGGCCGTGGGTGGCCCGGCTCATGGCCCCCGGGCTGGCCCTACAGCGGCTCACCACCCGTCCGCCGTCGCTGCCCCAGGTGGAGGTGGCGCTGGCCGCGCTGCAACTGGTGCTGGCGGCCGACGACCAGGCCGGGGTGGCCGACGCGGCCTGAAACAGGGCTGACGACTTCGTCCCGATTTGCCCCGACGTGCATCATTCGCGCCGGTCGGGGAACATGTGGGCGTATGGACCGGGCCATCGCCGACTTTGCCGTCCCTGTGGTGTCGCTCTGCGCGGCCCTGATCGCCGTCTCGTTCTGGCGCCGGCTGCCCGACCACTCGCAGGAATCGGCCCGGGCCAAGGCGGTCGACCACGGCGTACTCCGGCTGGCCAGGACCCAACTCCTCGGCACCACCTTGGAAGGCACGGACCTGGTGATCGACGCCTTCGGCGGGTCGGGCGACTGGACCGGCTACGGGGGTGACGAGGTGCTGGAGGAGGGGCAGGTGGCGGGGACGCCGATGCTCACGTTCCGGGCCTCGTTCGACCGCAGCATCGACCTCACCGCCCTGGAGCGCCTGCTGGCCTGGACCGACGCCTCGTGCTACGTGGACCTGACCGTGGACGTGGACGGCGACAGCCCGCTGAAGACGCCGACCCGCATCACCATCACGGATCACGCCCAGGCCGTCTCGCTGTTGACCGCCGTCTCCTGACGCGTTCTCCTCGGACCGTCTCCTGACGCGTTCTCCTCAGGAGCAGCGCCCGCCGGTCGATTTTGAGGGGGATGGCGACCCCAGCCAACCGAGCGCCGGCTCCGCCGCGCCAAGCCAAGCCCAAGCGTCAACCCGCCCCTCCGGCCCCGACCCCGGCTCCCGAGCCGGTGGCGCTCACGGCCGAGCCGGTGATCGCCACCCTGGAGCCGGCGGGCTTTCGTTCGCTGCTCGACATCGCCCTGCCCGTCGGCGCCCCGCCCGAGGACCTGCTGGAGCAGCGGGCCTGGGCCGAGTTGCGCAAGCTCCAACTGGAGACGGAGCGCACGCTGCTGGAGCTGGAGGTCCTGCGCCGGGCCGAGCGGGACCGGGCCGCCGACCCCCGGGCCGCCCACGTCTACACGTTCTACTCAGGGGTGGACGCCGAGTCGGTCCAACTGTGCATGGCCGAGTTGGGCACGTGGTCCCGGCGGGACCCGGGCTCGGAGATCACCGTCATCTTCAACTCGCCCGGCGGCTCGGTGCTCGACGGGCTGGCCCTGTTCGACTACCTGCGCCAGCTCCGCTCGGCGGGGCACCCGGTCACGACCATGGCGCTGGGTCGGGCCGCCTCGATGGGGGCGGTGCTGCTCCAGGCCGGGTCGAAGCGGGTGATCGGGCGCAACGCCTTCCTGCTCATCCACGAGGTGTCGCACCTCAGTGTGGGCAAGGTGAGCGAGATGGAGGACAGCGTCGGGTTCACCAAGCGATTGCAGCAGCGACTGCTGGCCATCCTGGCCGAGCGGTCCACGTTGGCGGCCCGGGACATCAACCGGCGGTGGGTGCGGCGGGACTGGTGGCTGGACGCCGAGGAGGCCGTCGCCCTCGGCCTGGCCGACGAACTCCTCTAGCCCCCCACCCCTTTCACCTCGCGTTTCCACAGGCACTGTCCCTGTGGAAACGCGAGGTGAAGGGGGGGTCAGGCGGTGGTCGGCTGGAGGAAGCGGCCGATCACCGGCAGCTCCCAGAACGACTCGGCTCGGGCGATGGCCATGGCCACCGGCAGCAGGTGCTCGGGCGCGTCGTACACCGCGTACCGGGGCTGCCAGTCGGGCTCGAACTTGGCGTTGAACTTCCACAGCGACTCGATCTGCATCGAGTCCGACATCCGCCGCAGCACCCACGCCTCCACCCGCTGCGTCAGCGAGTCGCCCGCCTCGCCCGCCAGCGCGGCCCGCATGGTGGCGAAGTTGAGGCCCAGGCCCCGCATCCCCCGGGCCCGCAGCTCGGCGATCGTCCCGGCCACGATGAAGTCGATCAGCCCGTTGGGGTGGTCGCCCTGGTCCCGGCGCATCAAGTCGAGCGAGTAGCCGTCGATCCCCGGCGCGGGCACGAACTGGCAGAACGCCACGGGTGATCCCGAAGGCCCCCACGCCACGGCCAGCAGCAGCCCTACGTCGGCGGGCTCGAACACCCGTCCCAACGTCATGGAGAACCCCCGCTCCACGTCCCCCCGCCTGCTCCGAACCATCACCTCCCGCAAGTCGGCGGCCAGCCCGTCGTCCAGCCCGGCCGGGTCGTGGAAGGTCAGCGTGTACCCGTGGTTGGCCACCCGGTTCACGGCTTGGCGCAGCGACTTGTTGCGCCCGCCGTCCAGCGAGAACCGGCGCACGTCCACCACCGCCTCGTCGCCCACGTACAGGTCGTGCATCCCGGCCGCCCGGTAGATGGGCAGCCACTCCTCGCCCGCCCCCAGCACGGCCAGCGTCCACCCGTGCGAGTCGGCGAAGCGCCGGAAGGCGGCCCACACCTGGTCCCGCTCGGCGGGCGGCCCGATCGGGTCGGGCGATACCAGGCACACCCCGTTGTGCAGGCCGTACGCCACCATGCTGCCGCCGTCGAAGAACAGCTCCTTGTCGTTGCGCAGGGCGAAGTAGTCGAGCGTTCCCGACCCGTAGGCGTCCACCACCGACCGGGCCCGCGCCAGCACCGAAGCGGAAGAGGCAGCCGAGGCCGACGACGCCTGCGCCCGCCGGACCCGCACGGGCCGGAACAACAGCCACCCGGCGAAGGCCACCAGCCCGAACCCCACCGCGCCCAGGGCGGGGGTGATGAAGTCGTCGACCCGGTCGGGCACGGCGATGTTCGTGATCCCCACCAGCCGCTCGCCCGAGGCGGCCACCGCGTCCCACAGCGACAGCCGCCGGGACCCGTAGCCGAACACCTCGATGGTCAAGACCCCGACCAGCGTGGCCAGCATGGCGCCCAGGCCCAGCACGGCCAGCCCCCGACGGGCGGCGGGCACGTCGGTCGTGGTCTGGAAGGCGGCCCGCCTGCGCAGCAGGTAACCGAGCACGGCCGACGCGGCAACCGCCTCCTCCACGTCCACGCCCTTCACCACGTGCAGCAGGGCCGACCCCGCCACCAGCGCCACCGAGATGCGCCAGGCGTTGCGCTGCCCCTTGCGCACGCCCCGCGACAGCAGCAGCAGGGCGATCCCGGCCAAGGCGACCAAGGCGGTGGCGGCCTGGGGCACGGCCAGCGGGACCAGGCTGGTCACCTCGCCCAGCCGCGCGCCGACCGGGGGGGTCACGGCCGACACCAGGTCGAGCACTCCGGCCAAGGCGATGGCCGCCGCCCCCACCCGTCGAGTGGTCCGCAGCGACCGCCCCGGGTCGGCCACCAACGGCCACGACCCGCCCTGGGGGAAGGTGGCCCGCACCGCGGGCATCGGGTCGTCATCGCCCTGGCGGCGGGCCACCAGCCGCTCCAGCCACGTCCCGCCCGAAAGCTCCATGCGCGACCGCAGCAGCCGGGCGTGCAGCTCGGCCCCCGCCTCCAGCTCCACCCACGACAGCTCCCGGTAGGGCAGGAACACGGGCGGCAGGCCCAGGCGGGCGTCGGCGTCGTCGACCACCTCGGCCGCGGCCCCGCAGTTGGCGTAGAACCCGTGGCCGAGATGGGCCAGCTCGGGCCGGCGGGTGTGGCCGGTGACCAGGCCGGCCCACCCCGCCGTCACCAGCCGCCGGCCTTCGTCGCGCGCCGCGTCGTTCTGGGCCTGGCCCCGCTCGCCCAGGGCCACACCGCTCAGCCCCGACCAGGCCCGCCGCGACAACCAGTAGACCCCGCCCGCCACCAGGGCTACGTCGAGCACCGACAGGCCGATCACGAACGCCGTACGGCGCGACAGCAGGGCGGTGGCCACGAAGGGGAGGAGGAGCCACCAGCCTTGGCGGGCGACGCGCCGGTACAGCACCCGGGACGCCACGAAGCGGGGCAGGTCGGCGTCGTTGGCCAGCCGCTCCACGCCGGCCAGCCACGTGGCCCGGGCCCCGCCGAACGAGGGGAGCACCTGCTGCGCCACGTGCAGCCCGAGGGGCGACGGGTCGGAGGGCGTCCACCGGGGGTCGAAGCGGTCGCCCGCCTCCACCCGCACCCGGCGCCCGCCCGCTCCGGTGTGCACGATCAGCTCCACGGCCGAGGCAACCGTGGCCCCCAGCTCCCGCTCGGCCCAGCCCGCCCCCGCGGCCAGCGCCAGCCGCCGGTCCCGGCTGCCCGGCACCACCACCACCCGCCTGCCCTCGGCCCCGAACCCCCGCAGCGCGCCGGCCAGCCGGGGATGGGCGGCCAGGGCCTGGGCCGGGTCGGTGGTCGAGCCCAGCAGGTCGAACAGGTTGCCCGCCACCACCAGCACGCCCGGCCCGGTCCACGCCTCCACCGTCTTCACCAGGGCGGCCACGGCCGAGGCCGACGCGGGCGTGGGCGCCCGCTCCAGCAACAGGTCGGCCACCACCAGCACGCGTCCGCCGACCGCCACCTCGACCTCGACCGCCACCTCGCCTGGGACCTCGGTCTGGCCGGACGGCACGGTCAGGGCGTCGGCAGCCATGACGTGGGGTAGGCGGGGTCGTCGAACGCCTCAGCCCCGGCCGCCAACGTCAGAGGGCGGAACGTGTCGACCATCACGGCCAACTCGTCGGTGTGGGTCTTGCCGATGGACGCCTCGGCCACGTCCGGCGCAGGCCCATGGGGGATGCCCCGCGGGTGCCAGGTCACGGCCGCCTCCTCGATGCCCCGGCGGGAGAAGAACGACCCGCTCACGTAGTAGATGACCTCGTCCGAGTCGAGGTTGGCGTGGTTGTACGGGGCGGTCACCACGTCGGGCCCGTCGTCCAGCCGCCGGGGGCAGAACGAGCACACCACGGCCCCGTCGAGCTCGAAGGTCTGGTGGACGGGCGGGGGCTGGTGCTGGCGTCCGCTGATGGGCTCGAAGTCGTGGATCGAGAACGCATACGGATAGAGGTGCCCGTCCCACCCCACCACGTCGAGCGGGTCGTGGTCGAGGGTGTAGACGGCGGCCCGGTCGCCCACCCGGACCCACACGTCGGTCGGGGTCTGGTCGTCCCGGTCCACCAGCTCCAGTGGCCTTCGGAAGTCCCGCTCCCAGTAGGGCGCGTGCTCGAGGAGCTGGCCCTCGCCGTTCTGGTACCGACGGGGCAGGCGCACCGCCCCCGGCGTCTCGATCACCAGATGGCGGTTGCCGTCCGCGGCCGGGACCCATCGGTGGGTGGTGCCCTTGGGGATCACCACGTAGTCGCCGGGGACGTACTCCAGCACGCCGAAGGTGGACTCCAGCCGGCCCCGTCCGTGGTGGACGAAGTGGATCTCGTCGGCCGCCCCGTTGCGGGTGTAGCGGCCCGGCCCGGACCCGAAGTCGGACAGGCCGAGGCGCACGTCGCCGTTGAACAGGAGCCACCGCCGCCCTCCCAGCTCGTCGAGCCCGTCACCGAGCCCGTCGCCCAAGCCGACGCCGCCGGTGCGGAACAGGTGGTGCCGCAGGGTCGTACCCCCGCTGCTCTCCACCGGCGGGGCGGGCACCGGGTCGGCCTCGGCCACCTTCAGGACCCGGGTGGGGGCGTAGCGGTGATAGAGGATCGAGTACCGGCCGCTGAAGCCTTCGAGGCCCACGACCTCTTCGTTGTAGAGCCCTCCGTCGGGAGCCCGGAAGGCCACGTGGCGCTTGCGCGGCACCTCGCCCAGACGGTGGTAGCTGGGGGCCATAACGCCAGTGTACGACCGCCTTTGTGAGCGCTCGGCCGCGCCTGACGCGTGTTTGGCGGCCTGTGAGAGTCCCTCACTAGGCTCAGCCCGCGATGTCGGACTTCCTCCGCAGCTACTTCACCGTGCTCGTGTTCGTGGGAGCCTCCATCCTCATGGTGGCCCTCATGCTGGGCGCCGGCAGCCTCTTGCGGCCGAAGCGCCCGCAGCCCCAGAAGTACATGAACTACGAGTCGGGCGTCGACCCCGTGGGCACCGGCTGGTCGCAGAGCCAGATCCGCTACTACGTGTTCGCCCTGCTCTTCGTCATGTTCGACGTCGAGGCCGTCTTCATCTTCCCATGGGCCGTGCGGGTGGAGGCGCTCGGCGTGTACGGCCTGATCGAGATGACGGTCTTCATCGTGATCCTCACCCTGGGCCTGGTCTACGCCTGGCGCAAGGGGGTCCTGCGTTGGGTCTAGTCGAGAGCGGGAAGATCCCCCAGCCGCTCACCAAGCTGCTCAACC
>DASYMT010000076.1:0-3935 GCA_036008925.1 Acidimicrobiales bacterium
GAGACGGGCGCCATCATGATCTCGCCGCTGCCGGGCGCCACCACGCTCAAGCCGGGCAGCGCCACCTTCCCCCTCCCTGGCATCGCGGCCGAAGTGGTGGACGACGACGCCAAGCGGGTCGACGTGGGCGGCGGCTACCTCACCCTCACCCGCCCGTGGCCGGCCATGCTGCGGGGCATCTACGGCGACCCCGAGCGCTATCGGGACACGTACTGGTCGCGCTTCGAGGGCCGGTACTTCGCGGGCGACGGGGCCAAGCTCGACGACGACGGCTACCTGTGGCTGCTGGGCCGGGTGGACGACGTGATGAACGTGTCTGGCCACCGCGTGTCCACCACCGAGGTGGAGTCGGCCCTGGTCGACCACCCGTCGGTGGCCGAGGCCGCAGTGGTGGGGGCCAAGGACGACACCACCGGCCAGGCCATCATCGCCTACGTCACCCTGCGGGGCGGGCAGGAGGCCAGCCCGGAGCGGGGCGAGGAGCTGCGCAAGCACGTGGCCGCCAAGATCGGCCCCATCGCCCGGCCCAAGACGATCATCTTCACCGACGACCTGCCCAAGACGCGCAGCGGCAAGATCATGCGCCGCCTCCTGCGGGACGTGGCCGAGGGCCGGGACCTGGGCGACACCACCACCCTGGCCGACGCGTCGGTGGTGGACGAGATCAAGAAGCGGGCCACCGCCTCGCCCACCGAGGAGTGACGCCGACTCGCGCCACTCTGGCGACGCCCGCCAACTGGCGCTGGCGCGATGGGCCCGTCGAGGCGGGCGACGCGGTGGTGTTCGACATCGACGGCGTGCTGTCCGACGCGGGGACCCGCCAGCACTTCATCGAGGCGGGCCGCCGGGACTGGGACGCCTTCTTCGACGCCTGCGGCGACGACCCGCTCATCGACGACGTGGCCGTGCTGCTGCACCTGCTCGACCCGTCGCTGCACATCGTGCTGCTCACCGGCCGGCCCCTGCGGGTGCAGCCCCAGACCCTGGCCTGGCTCAAGCGGTACGAGCTGCGCTGGGACCTGCTGGTCATGCGGGACTTTGGCGACTACAGCCGGGCCCGTGAGTTCAAGCAGTGGACGGTGTCCGACCTGCGCCGGTACGGGTTCGACCTGAAGCTGGCCTTCGAGGACGACCGCCGTAACTTGGAGATGTTCCGGCACGAGGGCGTCCCCTGCGTCTACATCCACTCCGGGTACTACGACTGACCGACTGACTGACTGACTGACGGGAACGTCCACTGCGGCCTCGGACGTTGGAGGAGTAGCTATGAGCAAGAACACGATCAAGACCTATGTCCTCCTGGCCGCCCTCGGCGGGTTCCTCGTCGTGGTCGGCCGCCTCGTCTTCGGGGGCTCGGGCGCCCTCATCGGCCTGCTCCTCGGCCTGGTGATGGTCGGCGGGTCGTACTGGTTCTCCGACAAGCTGGCCATCCGGGCCGCTCGGGCCCAGCCGGTCAGCGAGGCCGAGATGCCCGACTACTACCGCATCGTGCGGGAGCTGACCACCAAGGCGGGCATGCCCATGCCCAAGCTCTATGTCAGCCCCGACATGCAGCCCAACGCCTTCGCCACCGGCCGCAACCCCGAGCACGCGGCGGTCGCCGTGACCCAGGGCATCCTCCAGATCTGCGACTGGGACGAGCTGCGCGGGGTGCTGGCCCATGAGATCAGCCACGTGGGCAACCGCGACATCCTCATCGGCTCGGTGGCCGCGGCTATCGCCACCGGCATCACCTTCCTGGCCCAGATGGCCATGTGGGGGGCCATGTTCGGCGGCCGCAGCGACGACGACGACAACACCAACCCCATCGCCCTGATCGCACTCGTCATCCTGGCCCCCATGGCCGCGGGCCTGCTCCAGATGGCGCTGTCGCGCAGCCGGGAGTTCGAGGCCGACCGCTCGGGCGCTCGCCTCATCGGCGACGGCGAGCCGCTGGCCCGGGCCCTGCTGAAGCTGGAGGAGGGGGCCCGCCGCATCCCCATGGACGTGGCGCCCGCCCAGGCCCAGAAGTACATCGTGAACCCCCTCACGGGACGAAAGGTGCAGTTCGCCAACCTGTTCACGACCCACCCGCCCACCACCGAGCGGGTCTCCCGCCTGCGCCAGGGCGAGTGGCAGGCCTGAGCGTGGAGCAGGCAGGAAAAGGAAGACCGTAAGCCGAATTCCTGTTGCTGTTGCACTCGCACCGCCGCGCCCGGCTCCTGGTTCTGACGACGGCCGTGCTGACTGCTGCTACCGCAGTCGGTGCGTTCTCGGCGCGCGCGCAGATCCCGCTGCCGGGCAGCACCACGACCACCACGCAGCGGCCGACCACGACCACGCAGCCGCCGCCTCCCCCCACCACGCCGACCACCCAACGGCCGCCTGAGCCGCCCGGCGGGTCGACCACGACCACGTCGACCACGCAGCCCCCCGCCACCACCCCCACCACGGCCCCGCCTGCTCCGGGTCAGGAGCCCGCCCCCGGCGCGGCGCCCGCACCCCCGCCCGACCCCAACGCCCCAGTCGACGGCGGCGCGGGAGGCGACACCGCCCCCGCCGGGCCCGTCCCCCTGCCCAACGAGTACCAGGGGCTCATGTCGGGCGTGAGGCGCTCCTCGGCCAACGGCACCCAGAAGCTGCTCGACGCCCTCGCCCCCATGCAGGACCTGGGTGTGAGCCCGGCCGACGCCATCAGCCAGGGGTTCGGCCGCTTCCCGGTGGCGGGCGTGGCCAGCTTCGTGGACGACTGGTGGTACCCCCGCTCGGCCCTGCCCTTCCACCTCCACCAGGGCACCGACATCTTCGCCGCCGCGGGCACCCCGGTGCGGGCCCCGGCGGACGGCACCCTCAAGCTCACCAACGGCGGCCTGGGCGGGCTGTCGGCCTACGTGACCCAGCCCGACGGCACGTACTTCTACATGGCCCACCTGAGCGGGTTCGCCCCCGACAAGGCCGAGGGCCAGCAGGTCAAGGTGGGCGACGTGGTGGGCTTCGTGGGCAACACCGGCGACGCCGCGGGCGGTGCCACCCACCTCCACTTCGAGATCCACATGGCCCCGGCCAACAACCCGTATCTCTACCCGCCGCCTGCGCCCGCCACCAAGGTCGTGGTCAAGGACAAGAAGGGCCGCAAGGTCACGGTGACCAAGCCCGCCCCGCCGCCCCAGCCGGTCATCGTGGGCAACCTCCACGACGCCGCCCTCTACGGCCGGGGCGCGCTGCCCGCCAACAACCCCAAGCCCTTTCTCGACCAGTGGCTGAACGAGGCGCTGGCCAACGTGCCTGCGCTCATCGCCAAGGCCCAGGCGGGCCGGCCCCGGGCCATCGTGGCCACCGGCCTGCTGCGCCGATTCACCGACGGCGGCGGCCTCTTCTCGGCCCCCGCCGGGCCGCCCCGCTCGCAGCTCCTGTGGGCCTCGTCGGCCAACCCGTCGGGCGGCGCGCTCCAGTTGGCCGAGGTGGAGGCGAGCACGGTGGCCAGCGAGCTGGACTGGACGCTGCTGGCCCGCCGGGAGCAGGCCCGGGCCGCCGCGGCAAAGGTGCAGGCCCGGTGGTCGAAGGCCATGCTGGCCCCGCTCACGCCCCCCGCCCTGCGCCGCTACCTGGCCTTCTAGGCCAGGCCCACCGCCTCCGTCTCTGCTTCGTCTACCAGTCAGTTCTCGCCGACGGCCGCGGCAGCGACCAATGGAGTGTCAGTCGCGGAAGTTGGTGAACTGCAACGGGATCCCGAAGTCCTCTTCCTTGAGCTTGGCGATGACCGCCTGGAGGTCGTCGCGCTTCTTGCCCGACACCCGGAGCTGCTCACCCTGGGTCTGGGACTGCACGCCTTTGAGGCCGAGGTCCTTGATGAACTTGTTGAGCCGCTTGGCGTTGTCGGACGAGATGCCCGCCTGGAGCTTGATGGTCTGGCGCACGGTGCCCTTGGACGCCTCCTCGACCTTGCCCCGGTCCAG
>DASYMT010000077.1:0-10106 GCA_036008925.1 Acidimicrobiales bacterium
CCGCGATGACCTCATCCTCCGCGAACCCCTTGAGCCGCAGCGCGTGCAGCACGAGGAATCCCGGATCGGACGAATGGGCCACGACCGGCAGGCTACCGCCCGCCGGTCGGGCCCTCCTGCGAACTACGCGCTCTTGACCGACTCCATCGTCTCGCCCTCGGCGAGGGCGAACATCTCGTACTCCTCGCCGGTGTCGGCCCAGTCCTCGAACGCGATGACACCGAGCTCGGTGAACTTCTCGCGCAGCCAGCCCGGCTTGCCCTTGTCGGCACCGGCATCGAGCAGGCCGAGCTTCTTGCAGTTCGGCACGATCTTCGAGAAGAGCATGGACTGGAAGCCCTGGCGCTCGGGGGCCTGCATCACGAGCTGCACGGCGTCCTTCACCGGCACGCCCATGCGCTCCCACACCTCCTGCTGGAGGAAGCGGTCCCGCATCCGCACGGCCGCCTCGAAGGCGAACTCCTGGCGCTCCCGGATCTCATGGGCGTTGAGCTCGGTGTAGTAGTCCTGGAGCGACAGCACGCCGAAGGCCACATGGCGGGCCTCGTCGGACATGACGTAGCGCAGGAGCTGCTTCAGCAGCGGCTCGGTGGTGAGCTGGTGGATGAAGCCGAAGGCGGCCAGGGCCAGGCCCTCCACCATGATCTGCATGCCCAGGTAGGTCATGTCCCAGCGGCTGTCCTCGATGATGTCGTCCAAGAGCATCTTGAGGTGGGCGTTCACCGGGTAGTGGCCCGACAGCTTGGTGTCGAGGTACTTGGCGAAGACCTCGACGTGGCGGGCCTCGTCCATCACCTGGGTGGAGGCGTAGTACTTGGCGTCGATCCACGGCACCGTCTCCACGATCTTGGCCGTGCAGAGCAGCGCGCCCTGCTCGCCGTGCATGAACTGCGACAGCGTCCAGTTCTGGCTCTCGCAGCCGAGCTGGATCCACTGCTTCTCGTCCCACTTCTCGAACGGGGTGCCGGCCAGGTCCATGCCTGCCGCGATGCCGCCCATCTGGGCCGCGTTGGCGAGCACTACGGCCTCCTGGTCCACCTCGGTGTCCCACGGGAGGTCGGTCTCGCCGTTCCACATGGCGCCCTTGGCCTTCTCGTAGAGACGGTTGAGCTTGGGCCTGCTGCCCTTCTCGTAGTCCCACGTGAAGATGGCCTCGGCGTTGTCCTTGACCGTGTGGATGGCCTCGTCCACGTCGGTGTTGGTGATGGACAGGATGGCCTCGAGGTCGTTGATGTCGGCTCGGCCGAACATCTCCTCAGTGGTCTTGGCCATTGGTGGTTCCCCCTTCATTGGCGGCGCGGGTGGCGCTGGCGTTGGCGTTGGCGTTGTTGGTGAGGTTGGTGAGGCCGGGCAGGACGAATGTGCGGACGAGGGCCCGGACCGATCCCTCGTCGTCGATCGACATGTGCGTTGCGGGCGTGATGCTGTAGGACACGATCAGGCGGGCCACCCACTCGGCGGCCCGGCGGGCCTCGTCGTCGGGCAGCCAGCGGGACAGGCGGGGTGCGGCGAAGTCGCTGGCGATGCGCAGCACCTGATCCATCTCGGAAAAGGCCAGGCGGGGCAGCACGGCCTCGGGCTCGTGGGCCAGCAGGTACTGGAGGGCCTCGTGGGTCTTGAGCCGGTGGCCCGCCTCGGCCATAACGCCCACGATGCCGTCCTCAAGGGTGGCGGCGGTGTCGAGGCGGTCGGCCAGGGCGGCGAAGAAGCGCTCGATCTCGGTGCGGGCCACGGTCTCCATGAGCCCGTCCTTGCCGCCCGGGAAGAGGCGGTAGACGGTGGCCCGGCTGCACCCGGCCTCGCGGGCCACGTCGTCGAGTGCGGTCTTGGCCACCCCCCACCGGCAGATGCAGCGCAGGGCGGCGTCGACGATGCGCCGCTCCGGGGTGGTCGTGGTGGTCCCGGTGCTGGGCGAAGGGGTGCTGCTGGGCCGGGGCCCGGCCAACGTGCCGCTCGCAGTGAGGTCGACCACCGTCATTCTGAGACACCGTACCCAGAATCGTCTCATTGTCAACTGCGTCTCACTGTGTCGCGCGTCACAGTTCGCCCGTTTGGGGCTCAAAGGCCGGTGAGCAGCTCCGTTCTGACCAGGTCGCGCACCTGCTCCCGGTCGGTGAGGTCCCACCGGCCCTGGGCCGCGATGAACGACATGACCATGCGGCTGAGGTAGTCGGCCGCCTGGTCGGGGTCGGTGCCCGGGGGCAGGCCGTGCTCCTCCACCGCGGGGCGCAGGAACGTCTTGATGAACCCGAGCACCCGGTCGCTGTCGACCGAGAGCTGGGGCAGCAGCAGCTCGGGCTCGGTCTGGAGGATCTTCTGGAGCACGGCGTGCTGCTCGATGGCCCGGTGGGCGAACAGCAGCGCCTCCACGAGCATCTCGTCCAGCCCGTTGGTGCCCGCCACCGCCTCGGCCAGTCGGAGGAAGAAGCGGTTGGTCTCCCACCGGATGGTCTCGTTGACCAGCTCGTCCTTGCCGCCCGGGAAGTGGCGGTAGACGGTGGCGCGCGACAGCCGGGCCTCGCGGGCCGCGTCCTCGACCGTGGTCTTGCTGATCCCGTAGCGCGCCACGCACGCATAGGTCGCCTCCAGGATGCGCTCTCGCGCGCCGGCCGCCATCGTTTTGCAGGGTAGGCGTCCGGGGCTTTACAGGGTCATTGACACCAGTCGTTTTTGCGATCGCACAACTCCGTTCACAACGGTCCCGCATACACGCCCAAAGCGGTGTCCCGTGCTGTGCGACCGGCGCGCCGGGTGCGGACTCCCGTCCGATCGGGCTGGGGTCAATGACGAGGTTGGGCCATGGCGACGGCCCAAACCGGCCACCACACTGCTCGATGGACGCGGACCCGAGGAGAAGAGCCATGAATCGACGCGTGACATTGCGGTTCTGGACAGAGACGGTGTGCTCGGCCGTCACCGCCTTGTCGGCAGTGCTGACCCTGTTGTGGAAGGACTGGATCGAACTCGTCTTCCGGGTCGACCCCGACCACCACAGCGGCTCGTTGGAGTGGCAGCTCGTGGCCGCCGCCGCGGCGGTGAGCGTGGCCACGGCCGTGCTGGCCCGCCGGGACTGGCGCCGGGCGGCGGTGGCATAGATGCCCGGCGAACGGCCTCGCCCCGACAAGGGCGACAAGGGCGGCGAGGACCACGCGGCCGAGCGGCTGGGCCAGTTCCTGGTCGAGCGCGGCCTGAAGGGCACGGACGACACACCGGCGGAAGAGGAAGAGCAGACAGCCGAGACCGAGGAGCAGGGGACATGAAAGAACCGGCAAGGGTGGTCAAGTCGCTGTTGGGGTCGGCCAAGAAGGCGAACGGACGGCGGGCAGGGGTGGACAACGGGGCTGGCCCCGTTCAGCCCCTTGAGGGGGGCAAGGCCCTGGCCCGCCTCCGGTACACCGAGCAGCTCCGCGGCATCGCCACGTCCGAGGTGGCGCCCACTCCGGCCCGGGGCCGCACCTCGGCCCCGTTCGAGGTGCCGCTGGCCGACAAGGGCCCGTCCCCCGAGGAGGTGGGCAAGGCCTACCTGGCCGCCTTCAAGGCCAAGGCCAAGCTCGACGCCAAGACCGACGCCAAGACCAACCCGGCCGTACCCGTGCCCATCGGCTGGCGGCCGCTCGGGCCCTTCGCCGTGCCCCACGGCCAGACCTACGGGTCGGGGCCGGGGAGCAGGCCGAGCATCGCCGGACGGGTGTCGGCCATCGCCGTCGACCCGTCCGACCCGGCCCACATCCTCGTGGGCGCGGGCGGGGGCGGCGTGTGGGCGTCGCGTGACACCGGGGCCACGTGGACGCCGATCACCGACGGCCAGCCCACCCTCGCCACCGGCGCCATCGCCTTCGCGCCCAACGACGCCACCCGCGTCTACGCGGGCACCGGCGAGGGCAACTTCTACGCGCCCTTCGGCGTGGGCGTGCTCGTGTCCAACGACGGTGGCAACACGTGGACGCTCCAGGCCAGCGGCACCTTCGCGGGCCGGGGCTTCTACCGCATCGTCGTCCACCCCCTGAACCGCGACCAGGTGGTGGCGGGCACCACGGGCGGGCTCTACACCACGGCCAACGGCGGAGGCGCCTGGACGCAGCGGCGGGCGGTGCAGACGTGGGACGTGTCGATCCAGTCGCCCACGCCCGGCCTGGCCGCCAACGCCTTCGAGGTGCTGGCCGCGTGCACGGACGGCGTGTTCCGGTCGACCGACTCGGGCGCCACGTGGGCCGCGGTGGCCCTGCCCGGCGCGCTGGCGTCCTATCAGCGCATCGCCGTGGCCCACGCCCCGTCGAACCCCAACGTGGCCTACGTCCTGGCCGCCGACAGCAGCACGGTGCGGATCTGGCGGCGGGCGGCCATGGGCGGCGCGTTCACCGCAGTCACCCCGCCCGCCGGGCTCGGCGCCGGGCAGGCCTGGTACGACTGGTTCGCGGGCGTGGCCCCCAACAACCCCGACGTGCTGTACGTCGGCGGCGTCGACGCGTACCGGGGCGAGCTGGTCGCGGGCACGTGGACGTGGACGGCGATCAGCGCCAAGAGCGCAGGCGACAGCATCCACCCCGACCAGCACACCATCGCCTTCACCAACAGCGACCCCAACGTCGTCTACGTCGGTAACGACGGCGGCGTGTTCCGGTCGCCCGACCGGGGCACCACCTGGCGGTCGCTGAACAAGAACCTGGCCATCGCCGAGTTCGAGTACCTGGCCCAGCACCCGCAGTACGACGCGTGGCTGTTGGGCGGCACGCAGGACAACGGCACGCTGCGGTACGAGGGGGCTGAGGTCTGGTTCCACATCGACGACGGCGACGGCGGCGACTGCGGCGTGAACCAAGCCACGCCGTACACGTGCTTCCACTCGTACTACAACCTGGGCTTCGCCCGCTCGACGAGCGGCGGAGGCTGGGGCTCATGGACGTGGATCCCCGTGCCTCCGGTGGCGGGGGCCTCGTCGCTCTTCTACCCGCCGTTCGAGGCCAACGGCTCGACCGTGTGCCAGGCGGGCAACCAGGTGTACCTGTCGCGAGACAACGGCACCACCTTCGACCCGGTGATCACCCTGCCCAACGCCGACGTGGCCAGCGCCTTGGCCATGCCCACACCGCAGCGGGTGTACGTGGGCGCGACCGCGGGCCGCGTCTACCGCATCGACTTCGTGGGCGGCGCATGGCAGGCCCCGGTGAACGTGGGCACGCCGCGCGCGGGCGTGGTCAGCGACATCCTGGTCGACCCCACCAACGCCAACCGCATCTGGGCGACGTACTCGTCGTTCGGGGCGGGGCAGGTGTTCAGGACCGATAACGGCGGCACCAACTGGGTGAACGCGGGACCGGGCCTGCCCGCCATCCCGGCCCACTCGGTGGAGGTCGACCCGGCCAACCCCAACACCGTGTTCGTGGCCATGGACGTCGGCGTGTTCCGCAGCAACAACGCGGGCGCGGCGTGGTTCGGCTACAGCAACGGGCTGCCCAACGCCATCGCCAAGGACCTGTTGTTCCACGGGCCGACGCGCCTGTTGCGGGTGGGGTTCCAGAGCCGCGGCGTGTGGGAGATCCCGGTGGACGCGGGGACCATGCAGGACGTCGAGGTGTACGTGCGCGACAGCCGGGTCGACACGGGCAGGCGCACGCCGTCGCCCTCGGGTTCCGACCCGTTCAACCAGGGCGCCAACACGTGGTGGTGGCAGTGCACCGACATCAAGGTCGACTCGCCGCCCTACCAGACGGCGGCGCCAAGCGACGTGGACTTCGTGGGGTTCGAAGACGACCACGGCGTGTTCGCCTCCGGGCTCATCGACGAGGGCGGCGCCACCCAGCGCAACCGGGTGGCCAGGGTCTACGTGCAGGTGCACAACCGCGGCGTCAACCCGGCCCAGAACGTGGCCGTGAAGGTGTTCTACGCCGACGCCTCGGTGGCCCTGCCCGACCTGCCCGCGGGCTTCTGGACCAACTTCCCCAACAACGTGCTGCCCGCGGCCTCGCCCTGGCAGGCCATCGGGGCCCACAAGGTGGTCCCGCTGGTGCCGACGGGCCGGGGCCAGATCGTCGAGTTCGACTGGACCGTGCCAGGCACGGCGGCCGGGCACACGTGTCTGCTGGCGGTCATCTCGGCGGCCAACGACCAGATCAACACCACGGAGCTGAACATCGGGACCCTGGTGACGGGCGACAAGAAGGCAGGGCTGAAGAACCTGGGCGTCATCAACCCGCCGCCCGCCATCGGGCCCCGCCTGCACGCCCTGGTGCTCAACGCCTGGCCCACCGAGCGGGCCCGCACGTTGACCATCGGCGGCGACAAGCGCCTGCTCTCGCTGGTGCGGGGCATCGTGGTCAGCAAGCACATGGCCGAGTACCTGGAGAAGTTCGGCTTCAGCCGGGCCGAGGTGGACGAGGAGACGCAGGGCGCGCTCGACCTGCTGCTGAAGCAGAACGAGGGCCTGGCCGATCGGCTCGACCTGTCGGCCGTCCACGCCCCGCCCCGGGCCAAGCTGTGGCTGGAGGGCATCCCGTTCCCCAACGGGCGGGAGGAGCCGGGACCGGAGCCGCTGGTCCTGATCCTCGAGGGCAAGGCCAAGGCGGGCGAGGCGGCCATCCTCCAGTACGGCGAAGAGGGGGAGGTGGTGGGCGGGTTCACGCTGCGGATGGCCCCGGCCACCAAGCGCCTGCGGGGGTAAGGCCGGCCCCTCGCCGTTCTGGGCGGCAGAACGGCGAGGGACGGCAGGGCAGGCCATACTGCGGGCATGCGACACGCGATCCGAGTTCTGACCGGCATGTGCCTGCTGGCGACGGTGGTGGCCTACGGCGGCCCGGCCACGCCCGCCCACGCCCTGCCCCCTGGCCCGACCTGCACGGTGGCCATCACCGGCGACGGCGAGGGCCAGTGCCTCTATTTGGTCCCGCTGGGCGCGGGCGGGCTCACCGTTACCGCCGCCGCGGGCGTGACGGCCACCGCCGCGGTGGTGTGCACGGTGGGCTCGGCCACGGTCACCGTCCTCGGGCCGGGGATCGGCACGGCGGCCATGCCGGTGCGGGCCGGGCTGTGCGTGGTGGAGCTGGTCACCGTCGGGCCCGGCCTGGGCACCGCCTTCGGCTTCTAGCTGTACTCGCCCAACCCTGTCCTCCGCTGGCCTGACACCGCTGACACCGCTGACACCTGTGATTTCCACAGGGATTGTCCCTGTGGAAATCACAGGGTGGGGGTGGGGGCTAGAACTGGCTGGGCGGGACGTCGGCCTCGGCCACCTGGGAGCGCAGGACCACCCGCCAGGCCCCGTCCTGCCAGCGGATCACGTCGTTGTCGAACCGCCCCGGGGCCGACGCCGATTCGGCCCACGTGTTGCACTGCCCGGTCGACACCCGGGCCGCGCCCCGGGGGAGGTCCCGGTGGGCAGTCACCGCGCCAGGCCCCTCCACCACGTCGAGGGCCAGCGCGCCGGAACCGGCCGAGCGGAAGCCCACGGCGACGTCCTCCGCCCCGTCGCCTGACAGGTCGACCACCTTGGCCACCACCAGCGCCCACTTGGAGGCGTCCTCGTCGCGGGCCTCGAGCAGCGACCGGTACGCCGGCGCGCCCGCGGGCGCGGGTGCGAACACGTAGACCCGTCGCCCGGCGGGCGCGCCGTAGGGCGTCCCCGCCTTCTCCTCCACCAGCCAGATCAAGGTGGTGCCGCCCTTGGCGTGGGCCGTGCCGCACTCGACCGCCCAGCCCTCGCCCGAGCCCAGGCTCTTGCACCCGGTGGCCGAGAGGGTGCGGGTGGTGGGCGTGCCGGGGGTCTTCAGCACGGCCCCGGCGGCCGACACCACGGGCAACGGGGCGGCCGTGGAGGTGGTGGTCGACGGGGCCCGCACCCGCACGGTGGTGGTGGTCTGGGGCACCAGGTCGTACGTCGTCGTGGTCTCGGCCACCGTGGTGGTGGTCGCGGGCGCGACGGTGGTGGTCGGCGCGGCCGTGCGCACCCGGCTGTGGCGGGGGCCTCGCAGGGCCAGGGCCCCGGCCCCGGCCAGCACGAGAGCCACGGCCGCCGCCACCCCCACGACCACGCCCCGAGGCACCCGTGTCATCTGTGGGGAAGGGTACCGGGCGGTCCCCGTCGAAAATGGTCAACGCGTGGCCGGCTGCGTCCGGCCTCGCGCCATGCGGCGAAATGCACACGTAGCACGACCAAGGGAGCGCGCATGCTGGGGGCAGTCACCACTTTGAAAGCAGTCAAGAAGGCAGTCGTCGGAGGGTCGGTCCTGGGCCTGCTGGCCACCGGGGTGGCGCTTGCGCCCACGCCCGTGCAGGCGGCGCCCACGGCGTGCGTCATCGCCACGCAGCCCGCCGAGGTGTCGGCCGACGCCGGCCACCCCGGCCAGCAGTCGATGGGCACCTGGACGGACGTCAAGGACCCGAGCCAGCAGCGCCCGCGCTACGGCCTCTACTACCCGCCCACGGACCCGACGCCGACGGACGCGGTGCCCCGGGTGGAGAACTTCGGCGGCACGGCCGCCACGCCCGCCACGCCCGTCCAGACCGGTGACGACTTCCAGTTCCGCCTGAACGGCACCTGCAAGGACAGCGGGGCCCGCTTCGAGTCCTCCGGCTCGGCCATCGGCTACTGCGGCCGCTCGGTGGGCCTGGGCGTGGGCTCGCTCAACGGGCGCAGCTACATCGTGCGCTGGGAGAGCGTGGGCAGCCAGCTCATCCTGCTCGACCCGTCGGCCCGGGGCTCGGTGAACGCCCAGGCCAACCCGCCGGGCTCGCCCAACGGCTCCTGCGTGAGCGGCACGGCCATCACCTTCCTGGTCGACGGCGCCATCGTCGACACCACGCCGTAAGGCAGCGTCGTACGGCAGCACCCCCCAGGGGGGCCGGGCAGGGCCGGCCCCCTTCCACGCCGAATATTTCCCCAGAGGACCCGTCGATGCAGCCCACCATCGAAAAACCCGACGCGGCCTCGCTCGGGAGCGAGGGGTTGGCCCGGCGGCGGTTGGCGGTGGCCACCGTTGCCCTGTTCCTCGCGGGCCTCTTCGCCCTGATGGCGGCACCGGCCCAGTCGGCCGAGCAGGGCCTGCCCAAGATCACCGGCTCGCTCTCCCGCTTCGGGGCCGATGCGGCCGCCGCCCTGGGCATCAAGGACCTCAAGGCCGCGTCCGACCCGACGGCCAGCGGCCTGGGGCTGCTCTATCCCAAGCTGGACCGGATCTACCAGCTCTACAACCTCGAGCAGGGCACGAAGCGGCTGGCCGTGGTCGAGCGCAGCCTGGACACGCTGGCCATCACCCGCACGCTCGTCATCCCCGACCACTCGGCCATGCTCGCCAACGACGCCTCGGGCGCCGAGTGGGTCGCCACCTTCAACACCAAGGACGACCGCCTCTACATCGCCTATAGGCCGTCGGGCGGCCTCCAGGGGGCGGTGACCGCGCCGGACAAGCTCCCGGGCCTGCTCGGCATCGACCTGCGCTCGTTCGCCTACAGCGACAGCACCTTCCCGAACTTCGTGGTGAGCACGGCCGACAGCTCGCTCATCCTGGTGGGCCTGGAGTACGACGAGAGCACCGACACGCTGCTGGCCCTCCAAGAGGCAATCCGCAGCGACACGGCCGTGGCCAACGCCCTGGTGCTGGTGGGCTGGCAGGCAGCGGCCCTGGTCAAGGGCGGCCCGCTCCCCCAGGTCACGCCCCGGCCGGTGCGGGCCTGCAAGCGGGACCCGGTGAGCGACGCCTCCAGCCCGTTCCTCACCCCCATGCTCATCGCCTCCGCCCCCGACCCCGACGACGGCGGGCGGGTGAAGACCTGGGTCACGTTCCCCTGCTACTCCACCAACTACTCGACCAACGTGGTCATCGTCCGGCTCGACCGGGCCACCGCCCTCGACCCGAACGCGTCCGACGAGAAGGCGGTGGTGGCCCCGGCCGGGGTCATCAACTGGGCCCTCGACGGCGCCCACGGCCGCATGTACCTGGTCAACAACTCGGCCGAGACCGACGCCTGGGTCTATGAGGTCGCCTCGAACGCCTTCGTCGGCATCATCGCCCTGTCCCCCAAGAACGCCCTCGAGGCCAACAGCATCGCCTTGGGCGTGGACGAGCAGTCGGGCCGGCTCTACGGACGGGCGCCGAGCTACGGCCTGATGATCT